>NZ_JBEGDO010000015.1:0-126707 GCF_051913525.1 Pseudomonas sp. PKS
CTCCGACCGCTCGGTTCGTAGCCGAGTACTCTATCCAGCTGAGCTATGAGTCCGTGTCTTGCCGCGCATTATAGTTCGCCAAATCGTTTTGCCAAGCACTTTTTCGTTTAATTTCAACGACTTAAGTGATCCGGCCAATTACAGCGCCCTACACGAAAAATGGCGGTGAAGGGGGGATTCGAACCCCCGATACCCTTATGAGGTATACTCCCTTAGCAGGGGAGCGCCTTCGGCCACTCGGCCACCTCACCGCAACACGGGGCGTATAATAACCAGACCCTTCCCCGTTTGCAAACCCTTTTTTGAAAAAAAATCGATAAAAATTAAAGGGTTGGTTCTTCGTCCTTCTCTTTCTTGATCCGCAGGTAGATTTCTTCGCGGTGAACGGCCACTTCTTTAGGGGCGCTCACACCGATACGCACCTGGTTGCCTTTGACACCCAGGACCGTCACGGTGATCTCACCGTCTCCAATGATCAGGCTCTCGGCGCACCGACGAGTCAGAATCAACATAACTTTCTCCTCACGCAATTCAATCAGGGGCAACAGTCTGTAATGGGCTGGGCCGAGGCCGGGAACAGCAGCAGGCCCAGGTGAGCCATCGCGCGAGGCAGGACAGGTACCTGCGCAACAGCCAGAAACGCGAAGGGCGCGGCAAGCCGCGCCCCTCCAGGCAGCGTCTTACTCGCCCTGTCGGGCAGGAGCATCAAGTTCGAACGCGGTGTGCAGCGCGCGAACAGCCAGCTCCAGATACTTCTCTTCGATGACGACCGAGACTTTGATCTCGGAGGTGGAGATCATCTGGATGTTGATGCTCTCCTTGGCCAGGGCTTCGAACATGCGGCTGGCGACACCCGCGTGGGAGCGCATGCCGACGCCGACGATGGAAACCTTGGCGATGTTGGTGTCGCCGATCACTTCACGCGCGCCGATTTCACGGGCGGTGTTCTCCAGCACGCTATGCGCCTTCTCGTACTCGTTGCGGTGCACGGTGAAGGTGAAGTCGGTGGTGTTATCGTGCGAGACGTTCTGCACGATCATGTCGACTTCGATGTTCGCCGCGCTGATCGGACCGAGGATCTTGAAGGCAACGCCCGGGGTATCCGGCACGCCGCGAATGGTCAGCTTGGCTTCATCACGGTTGAAGGCGATACCGGAAATGATCGGCTGTTCCATGGATTCCTCTTCATCAATGGTAATGAGGGTACCCGGACCCTCCTTGAAGCTGTGCAGCACGCGCAGCGGAACGTTGTACTTGCCTGCGAACTCGACCGAGCGGATCTGCAGCACCTTGGAGCCGAGGCTGGCCATTTCCAGCATCTCCTCGAAGGTGATCTTCTCCAGGCGCTGTGCCTGTGGCACCACGCGCGGGTCAGTGGTGTAGACACCATCGACATCGGTGTAGATCTGGCACTCGTCGGCCTTGAGCGCTGCCGCCAGGGCCACGCCGGTGGTATCGGAGCCACCACGACCGAGGGTGGTGATATTGCCGTGCTCGTCGACACCCTGGAAACCTGCCACCACGACCACGCGACCGGCCTTGAGGTCGGCGCGAATTTTCTGGTCGTCGATCTGCAGGATGCGCGCCTTGTTGTGCGCACTATCGGTGAGGATTCGCACCTGGTTGCCGGTGTAGGACACTGCCGGCACGCCACGCTTGATCAGGGCCATGGTCAACAGGGCAATAGTCACCTGTTCGCCAGTCGATACGATCACATCCAGCTCTCGCGGGACGGGATGATCGGTAATCTGCTTGGCCAGGTCGATCAGGCGATTGGTTTCTCCGCTCATGGCCGACAGCACTACCACCAGGTCGGTGCCTTGGTCGCGGAATTTCTTGACCTTGTCGGCAACCTGCTCGATCCGCTCGATGGAACCGACAGAGGTGCCGCCAAATTTCTGTACGATCAACGCCATTTCAAAGCTGCCTCAGCCCACGATGGGCACCCAATAAACAATCCATCACGCCAAGGCCCACTACTAGACAGTGGGCCTCGGTCATCTCAAAGCCCCTGCTCGGCGAACGGCACGGCCAGGGCCAGGGCATCGTCCAGCGCGGCGACGTCGACGCCACCACCCTGGGCCATGTCCGGACGGCCACCGCCCTTGCCACCGACTTTCGCAGCGGCCTGTTTCATCAGGTCACCAGCCTTGAGTTGGCTGGAGAGGTCCTTGGTCACGCCGGCCACCAGCACGACCTTGCCCTCATGCTCGCTGCCCAGCAGGATCACTGCGTGGCCGAGCTTGTTCTTCAACTGATCGACCAGGGCCAACAGGGCCTTGCCGTCCTGCCCATCCAGGCGTGCGGCGAGAACCTTGGCGCCCTTGACCTCAACGGCCGCGTTGGAGAGATCGTCCCCGGCGGCGCTGGCGGCCTTGGCCTGCAGCTGCTCGAGCTGCTTTTCCAACTGACGGTTGCGCTCGAGCACAGCCGACAGCTTGTCGATCAGGTTGTCACGATTGCCCTTGACCAGCTGCGCGGCCTCCTTGACCTGCTCTTCGGCAGTGTTCAGGTAAGCCAGCGCGGCGGCGCCGGTGATCGCTTCGATACGACGCACGCCAGAGGCCACGCCGCCTTCGCTGATGATCTTGAACAGGCTGATATCACCGGTGCGCTTGGCGTGGATACCACCGCACAGCTCCACCGAGAAATCCCCGCCCATGGTCAGTACGCGCACGGTGTCGCCATACTTCTCACCGAACAGGGCCATGGCGCCCTTGCGCTTGGCGGTTTCGATGTCGGTGATCTCGGTTTCCACCGGAGTATTCTTGCGCACTTCGCGGTTGACGATGTCTTCCAGCGCCTTGATCTGCTCAGGCTTCACCGCCTCGAAGTGGCTGAAGTCGAAACGCAGACGCTGGCTGTCGACCAACGAACCCTTCTGCTGGACATGCTCGCCCAACACCTGGCGCAGCGCTTCGTGCAGCAGGTGAGTGGCGGAGTGGTTCAGCGAGGTGGCGTGCTGCACGTCGGCATCGACCTGCGCCTCGACCTCGGCCCCCACGCTCAGCGCGCCATTGGCGACAACGCCGTGGTGCAGGAAGGCGCCACCGGTCTTGGTGGTGTCACGCACATCGAAACGCATGCCGCCGGCCTGCAAGTAACCGGTGTCACCCACCTGGCCGCCGGACTCGGCGTAGAACGGGGTGCGATCCAGGATCACGACGCCCTGCTCGCCTTCGCCCAGTCGCTCGACGGACTGACCATCCTTGTACAGGGCAACGACCTTGCCCTTGCCTTCGGTGGCGCTGTAGCCGAGGAAGTCGGTGGCTACGTCAACCTTCACCAGGCTGTTGTAGTCCATGCCGAAGGCACTGGCAGAACGGGCACGCTCGCGCTGGGCCTCCATCTCGCGCTCGAAGCCGGCTTCGTCGATGGTCAGCTCGCGCTCGCGGGCGATGTCGGCGGTGAGGTCCATGGGGAAGCCGTAGGTGTCGTACAGCTTGAACACCACGTCACCCGGCACTACATCGCCCTTGAGCTGGGCCAGGTCCTGTTCGAGGATGCGCAGGCCCTGCTCCAGGGTCTTGGCGAACTGCTCTTCCTCGGTCTTGAGGACGCGCTCGATGTGTGCCTGCTGGGCTTTGAGCTCAGGGAAGGCTTCGCCCATCTCGGCCACCAGGGCCGCGACGATCTGGTAGAAGAAGCTGCCCTTGGCGCCGAGCTTGTTACCGTGACGGCATGCACGACGGATGATGCGGCGCAGCACATAGCCGCGGCCCTCGTTGGACGGCAGTACGCCATCGGCGATCAGGAAGCCGCAGGAACGGATGTGGTCGGCGACGACTTTCAGCGAAGGCTGATCGTCGTTGCTGCAACCGATGGCCTTGGCCGCGGCGGCCAGCAGGCTGCGGAACAGGTCGATCTCGTAGTTCGAGTGCACGTGCTGCATGACCGCACTGATGCGCTCCAGGCCCATGCCGGTGTCGACCGACGGGGCCGGCAGCGGGTGCAGGACGCCATCGGCGGTGCGGTTGAACTGCATGAAGACGTTGTTCCAGATCTCGATGTAGCGGTCGCCGTCCTCTTCTGGCGAGCCGGGTGGGCCGCCCCAGATGTCCGGGCCGTGGTCGTAGAAGATCTCGGTGCATGGACCGCATGGGCCGGTGTCGCCCATGGTCCAGAAGTTGTCGGAAGCGTAAGGAGCCCCCTTGTTGTCACCGATGCGAACCATGCGCTCGGCCGGCACGCCGACTTCCTTGGTCCAGATGTCGTAGGCTTCGTCGTCGCTGGCGTAGACGGTGACCCAGAGCTTTTCCTTCGGCAGGTTCAGCCACTTGTCGGAGGTCAGGAAGGTCCAGGCGAAGGTAATGGCGTCGCGCTTGAAGTAGTCACCGAAGCTGAAATTGCCCAGCATTTCGAAGAACGTGTGGTGACGAGCGGTATAACCGACGTTTTCCAGGTCGTTGTGCTTGCCGCCGGCGCGTACGCACTTCTGGCTGCTCACGGCACGGGTGTAGGCGCGCTTCTCCGCACCCAGGAAGCAGTCCTTGAACTGGTTCATGCCTGCGTTGGTGAACAGCAGAGTCGGGTCGTTGTTCGGGATCAGCGAACTGGAGGCGACTCGGGTATGTCCCTGCTCTTCGAAGAAGCGAAGGAAGGCTTCACGGATTTCGGCGCTTTTCATAGGTTCTTCCACGGAAACGGCGGCCCTAGGGGGCAAACACGTCGACGAAACGACGGCAAAGGGCCGCATTATATCGGTCCTGCAAGCAAGGTGCAGTGTGTTTATGCGATAGAAAGCGTCGTTTGGACGGCTTTTAAGGCGCCTGCAAACGAAAATGACATGGCCGGATGCTAAATGCAGCCTTTCGCCACTGGCAAGCCCATTACCGCCCAAGGGAAGGGAAAATGGAACAGACGGTGAATGAAAAGGTTTTTATCAGCGATCAGGGGCCAGGATCGGGCTCCTCACCTCCTTAGCATCTTCCCTCCAGCGACCGCCTTCCCTCCCTGCCGCCGCTCTTGGCCTTGGGCAAGGTTCAGTATCTGGACATGGGCCTGGCCAGAGGACGGCACGGACGCGTCAGGCCTGGAAGCTCGAGAGTCTGTGAACGCGTCAGCCGAGCTCACCGGCCAACGCAGGCACGATCAAGATGCCAGCGCGCAGCCCATTCCTGACCTTGGGGTTCGGGAAAATGATGCGCGCTCCCTCCTCCTCGACCACCCAGCGCATTTCGGCCAGGTCCTCAGCCAGCAGATAGCCCTTGCTGAGCTCGGAGAAGTTCTCGATGTCAGCGGGCAGGTGCAGATGGAAGTTGTCGCTGTGCTTGATGATCTCGCGGGCGACGCTGAACAGCTGCAAGCCATCAAGGCTCTCTTCGCCCTCAGGCTCGTTGCCCTCGATGACCTGCAGTAACCGCGCCTGCAGCCGGTCGAGGTTGACCTGCTGGTTATGGCCGAAAGGTCGCGCCTTGCCCAACTCCAGAGTGAAGGCCTCAGCCTCCAGTTGCTCGTAAGTAAACGCACTGAAGGTGATGGAGGATTTGTTCTGCAACAACACAGCCTCCATGCCCGCAGCGTTCAACCGGGCCAGCTCACGACGAGAATGGCGGCGGCCTTCCTTGTAGGGGTACAGGGCGAATTGCTCGATCTTGGAACCCCGGATCGCCGTGTGCAGATCGTAATGCAGGCGGGTACGCCCCGGTTGACTGAAGAATACCCGGGCGAACTGCTCCAGCTCCGCCGCGCGCAAGGCTTCGGCGCCACTGGACAGCTCGTGGCGACCATTGAACAGCCGATTGATGTCCTGCTCGACATAGCGCTCGCCCTTGCGGATCGCCTCGGGATTGCCGAACAGGAACAGTACGCGCGCCCGCGGCTTGATCTCGCCACGGGCCACGCCATGAAGCAACTCGTCGAGCAACTCGATGGGTGCGGTTTCGTTGCCGTGGATACCCGCCGACAACAGCAGATCCAGGCCGTTGTCCTTGCCTTCGGGCGGGCGCACCTCGAGGGCGCCCTCCCCCAGCCAGCGCAAACGCACGCCCTCGACCGTCACTTGCGTTTTCTCGGCCGGTTCATGGTCGGCCAGGGTCAGGTCAAGCAGTTTTCCGAGGGCGAGCATAGGGCATTTCCTTAGTGATGGTGACCGCAATCCGGGCCATGCACGTGGTCGTCGTCACCGACTTCAGCCGGTTCCATTTCCAGCTGCAGGCTGACCAGGTTGGTAGCCATGGGGCGCAGCAGCAGGTTGGCGTATTCGGCATCGCCTTCCTCCACGTCGACGCCGATCAGCAGCTGGCCGCGACCATCCTGCTGGATCCAGACTTCCTTGCCTTGCCAGACCACGGCAAAGCGAGTGCAGGAGGTTTCCAGCTGGGTACCATCGTTGTCTTCAAGGATCAGCCGCAGGGCATCGGACATTGCAAGTTCTCTCTCAAGGTTGGCGTTGGAACGGATAGACCGAACCCAGTTTCAGGATCTGGGTCAGTTCATCCAGTGCCGTACGGCATTCGTCCAGCAATTGCGGGTCGGCCAAGTCTGCTTCGCCCAAGCGATCGCGGTAGTGCTTGTCGACCCACTGGACCAAGGTGTCGTACAGCGGCGCGGTCATGATAACGCCTGGATTGACCGCCGCCAGTTCGTTGTCCTTCAACGCGACCCGCAGACGCAGGCAAGCCGGGCCACCGCCGTTCTGCATGCTCTGCTTGAGGTCGAACACCTTGACCTCCTTCACCGGGCCACCCTGGCTGGTCAACTGCCCCAGGTAGGACCATACCCGCTCGTTGTTACGGCACTCTTCCGGCACCACCAGCAACATGGAGCCATCATCGCGGCTGAGCAACTGGCTGTTGAACAGGTAGGAGCGCACCGCGTCTTCCACCGTCACCGCGGCCCGCGGCACACGGATCGCCTGGAAGTTGCCGCCCTTGCTGGCCAGTTTAGCCTGCAGTTGGCCAAGCACCGTGTCGGTCTCGAGGAAGGCGTCCTCGTGGTAGAACAGCACCTCGCCATTTCCTACCGAAATCACATCGTTGTGGAACACACCCTGATCGATCACCGCCGGGTTCTGTTGAGCGTAGACCACACCGTCGTCGGCGAGCCCGTGCAGCCGCGCCACGGCCTGGGACGCTTCCAGGGTCTGGCGCGCCGGGTACTTCTGCGGCGCCGGATAACGACTGTCGAAGGCACTGCGCCCGTAGACGAAGAATTCCACGCCCGGCTCGCCATAGGCACGGCAGAAGCGCGTGTGGTTGGCCGCACCTTCGTCACCGAATTGGGCGACTGCCGGCAGGGCCTGGTGGTGGGCGAAGTGCTTTTTGTCCGCGAACATGGCGCCCAGCACACGGCTGGTGGTGGGATGCTCGATACTGCGGTGGTACTTGCAGTTCAGGTTGGCAGCGGTGAAATGCACGCGGCCATCGGCGGTGTCGGCGCTAGGGCTGACAGTGGCGGCGTTGGCCACCCACATGCTCGAGGCCGAGCAACTGGCCACCAGCAGGGGCATGGCCTCCTGCGCCGCGCGGCGGATCACCTCGGCGTCGCTGCCGGTGAAGCCCAGGCGACGCAGGGCCGCAACGTCAGGACGCTCTTGCGGGGCCAGCACGCCTTGCTTGAAGCCCATGTCGGCCAGTGCCTTCATCTTCGCCAGGCCTTGGCGCGCCGCTTCACGCGGGTTGGACTGCTGCTGGCTGTTGCTCTGCGAAGCCACGTTGCCGTAGGACAGGCCGCCATAGTTGTGGGTAGGCCCCACCAGGCCATCAAAATTCACTTCGTAGGATTTCATCGGCTAGGCTCCGAGACCTGTTGTTATAGGGTGACGCCCGGCGTCAGGGTCGCCGGCAGAGTGAGGCTCGCGGTCTCCAGCGAAGCCACTGGGTAGGCGCAATAATCAGCCGCATAGTAGGCGCTGGCGCGGTGGTTGCCGCTGGCCCCGACGCCACCGAACGGCGCGCTGCTGGCGGCGCCGGTCAGTTGTTTGTTCCAGTTGACGATGCCGGCGCGGCTGCGCAGCCAGAAGTACTGGTAGCGCGCCCGGGAGTCGGACAGCAGCCCTGCGGCCAGGCCGTACTGGGTGTTGTTGGCCTCGTCGATCGCGGCATCGAAGTCGCTGTAGCGGATCACTTGCAGCAGCGGACCGAAGAATTCTTCGTCCGGGCGGCCGGTCACAGCGGTGACGTCGATGATGCCGGGTGTCAGCAAGGCAGCGCCGGCCTGTGGCTGGGTCATCTCCAGCAGCGCCACGGCCCCTTTACCCAGCAACTCAGCCTGGGCATCCAGCAGTGCGCGGGCGGCCTGCAGCGAAATCACCGACCCCATGAACGGCGCCGGCTGCTGGTCGAACGCACCGACACTGATGGCACGGCTGACCTCGACCAGCCGCGCCAGCAGCGCATCACCCCAGGCGCCTTGCGGCACCAGCAGGCGGCGAGCGCAGGTGCAGCGCTGGCCGGCGGAAATGAAGGCAGACTGGATGATGGTGTAGACCGCAGCGTCCAGATCCTGGACCTCGTCCACCACCAACGGGTTGTTGCCCCCCATCTCCAGGGCGAGGATCTTGTCCGGACGGCCGGCGAACTGCTGGTGCAACAGGTTGCCGGTACGACTGGAGCCCGTGAAGAACAGACCATCGATACCGGGATTGGCGGCCAGCGCGACACCTGTCTCACGGGCGCCTTGAACCAGGTTGAGCACGCCTGCCGGCAGCCCCGCCTCGATCCAGCACTTGACGGTCAGCTCGGCCACCTTGGGCGTCAGCTCACTGGGCTTGAACACCACGCAATTGCCCGCCAGCAAGGCCGGGACGATGTGGCCGTTGGGCAGGTGGCCAGGGAAGTTGTAAGGGCCGAACACCGCCACTACGCCGTGGGGTTTGTGTCGCAGCACGGCGGTGGCGTCGGCCAGTGGCCCGCTCTTTTCGCCCGTGCGCTCACGGTAGCTCTGCACCGAGATGGCCACTTTGTTGACCATGCTGGTGACTTCGGTTGCCGATTCCCACAGAGGTTTGCCCGTTTCCTCACCGATGCAGCGGGCCAGGGCGTCACCATTGGCCTTGAGCTTTTCGGCAAAGGCTTCCAGCACACCGATGCGCGCATCCAGGCTCAACTGAGCCCAAGCTGGAAACGCCTGGCGCGCCGCCTGTACGGCCGCTTGTACTTGGGCCTCATCGGCACCCTGCCCTTCCCAAACTACCGCCTGGGTAACTGGGTTGAGCGATTGCAAGGCCTGGCCCTGCCCGGCCTGCCATTGGCCGGCAATGTAGTGGGTCGTCATTTAGTTGGCCTCCCGGCTGGCGGACAGCGTCACGGCGCGCACACTGTCGCCGGCCCCCAGGCGCAGGCGCTTGGCGGTCTGTGGATCGACCACCAAGGTGCCGGCCGCCAGGCGTGCCGGCGCCGCGGTGATGCGGCAGTCCTCGCGCTTGCGGTTATGAATCAGGTAAGGGGTCGCATCGTCGCCTGGCGTGCCGACCGCCAGCACCAGCGTCTGGCTTTCGCGCACGGCGCGGATCTTCGAGGTTTCGCATTCGATCGCAGGGCCGGCGTCGAAGATGTCGACATAGCCCTGGTAGCTGAAGCCTTCGCGCTTGAGCATGGCCAGCGCAGGCTCGGTGTCGGGGTGCACGCGACCGATGATGTTGCGCGCCGCCTCCGACAGGAAGCAGGTATACAGCGGGAACTTGGGCATCAGCTCGGCGATGAAGGACTTGTTGCCCACTCCGGTGAGGTAGTCGGCCTGGCTGAACTCCATCTTGAAGAAGTGCCGGCCCAGGCTCTCCCAGAATGGCGAACGACCGTTCTCGTCGGACATGCCACGCATCTCGGCGATGATCTTGTTGCCGAACAGCTCTGGGAACTCGGCGATGAACAGCATGCGCGCCTTGGACAACAGGCGGCCATTGAGGCCACTGCGGTAGTCGCCCCGCAGGAACAGCGAGCACAGCTCGGAGTTGCCCGTCAGGTCGTTGGCCAGGAACAGGGTTGGGATCTCGCGGTAGATCTTCAGCTCCTGGGAGGCGCTGACAGTCAGGCCGACCCGGTAGTTGTACCAGGGCTCGCGCAGACCCACGGCGCCGGCGATGGCGCAGATGCCGACCACCAGGCCTTCGTCGTTCTCCAGCACGAACAGGTAGTCGGTATCAGCGCGCTCGGCCTCACCACGGAAGCTCTTCTCGGCCCAGCCGACACGGTGACCGAGACGACCTTCGTTGGCCGGCAAGGTGGTCAGGCCGGTGCCGGTGCTGCGTGCCAATTCGATCAGCGCGGGTAAGTCGCTGCTGCGTACGGGACGAACGATCATGCTATCTCCTTGTGCGGCGGCTCGTGCCTACCGCGAATCTCTCTGAACCGGCGCCCCGACACGGGCGGGCCGGGCGCAGGCTTAGACGGCGACCAGGCGGACGCTGCCGCCCTCACCGACCCCCAGGGCATCGGCTGCTTCGTGGCTCAGGCTGACCGGTTTGCCCGGTACCCAGTCCAGCTCCAGCAGCACGGCGCGGTAATCCTGCAACTGGCCGTTGCAGACCAGGTAGGCGCGCCCGCCCTTGATCGGGCTGTCGTCGAGCTTTACCGGCACCACCCGGCTCTGGGCGATCGAGCGGATGCCCGAGGTGCGCGCGTGCAACGTCGGGCCACCGTCGAAGATGTCGATGTAGTGCTCGGTCTCGAAGCCTTCGCGCATGAGGATGTCGAAGGTGATCTGCGCCCGGGGATGGACCTGGCCCATGGCCTCTTGGGCCTCGTCGGCCAGCAGCGGCACGTAGATCGGGTAATGAGGCATCAGCTCGGCGAGGAACGTGCGGCTCTTCAGGCCACACAGGCGCTCGGCGTCGGCGTAGTTGAGGTCGAAGAAGTTGCGACCGATGGCGTCCCAGAACGGCGACTCCCCCTGCTCGTCGCTGTAGCCGACGATCTCGGTGACCACCGAATCGGCAAAGCGCTCCGGATGCGAAGCCATGAACAACAGACGACCACGAGAGTTGAGTTCGGCGAAGGCGCTGTTCACCAGCTCCGGCAGCACGTAGAAGCTGGTCAACAGGCTGTTGCCGGTCAGGTCGTGGCACAACGACAGGACGTGGATCTTGTTGTGGATCTTCAGCTCACGCGAGGCGTGCACAAAGGTCTCGTTACGAAAGCTGTAGAACGGCTCGGAGTAGCCCGCCGAGGCGACGATCGCCGAGCAGCCGACGAGCTTGCCGGTTTCGTTGTCTTCGAGCACGAAGAAGTAGCTTTCTTCGCCGTTGAAGCTCACTTCGGCGGCAAAGGACGTTTCCGAGGCGGCGATCTTGTCGCCCAGGCGACCGGCGTCGTCGGGCAGCGAGGTGACACCAATGGGGCTGTCGGCAGCCATGCGCTGCACTTCGTTCAGATCCGCCATTTGCGCGGGGCGCATCACCAGCATGGTGTCACTCCTTTGGGAAAACAGGCCGACGCATCGGCACGGAAAAACAACGGGCGCGCTACTTCATTGGAAAGCGGGCGCCCGCGCAGAAATTCGGGTATCGCCAGCCCCGACCGCAGTCAGGGCCGGCGAAGGTGACCGCGGGCAATCAGCCCTGGGTCAGCTTGGCCACGGCACGCTCGAAGCGCACCAGACCTTCGTCGATGTCGGCATCTTCCACCACCAGGCTCGGGGCGAAGCGCACCACGTCCGGGCCGGCTTGCAGGACCATCACGCCTTCTTTCTCGGCGGCATTGAGGATGTCCTTGGCCTTGCCTTTCCAGGCATCGCTGAGCACGCAACCGATCAGCAGGCCGACGCCACGCACCTGGGTGAACAGGCCGGACTGCTGGCCGATCTTCTCCAGGCGAGACTTGAAGCGCTCGTGCTTGGCCTTGATGCCGGCCAGCGTCTCAGGCGTGTTGACCACGTCGAGCACGGCGCAGGCCACGGCGCAGGCCAGCGGGTTACCGCCATAGGTGGTGCCGTGGGTGCCGACGGCCAGGTGCTTGGCAAGGTCGGTGGTGGTCAGCATGGCGCCAATCGGGAAACCGCCGCCCAGGCTCTTGGCGCTGGTGAGGATGTCCGGGGTCACGCCATAGTGCTGGTAGGCATACAGCGAGCCGGTACGGCCCACGCCGGTCTGCACTTCGTCGAAGATCAGCAGCGCGTTGTGTTCGTCGCACAGCTTGCGCGCGCCTTCCAGGTAGGCCTTGTCAGCGGGAACCACACCACTTTCGCCCTGGATCGGCTCGATCACGACAGCGCAGGTCTTGTCGGAAATCTGGGCTTTCAGCGCTTCGAGGTCGTTGTACGGCACATGGCTGATACCGGTGATCTTCGGACCGAAGCCATCGGAGTACTTGGGCTGGCCACCGACACTGACGGTAAAGAGGGTGCGACCGTGGAAACTGTTCACGGTGGCGATGATCTCGTGCTTCTCCGGACCGAAGCGGTCATGGGCCACGCGACGGGCCAGCTTGAAGGCGGCCTCGTTGGCCTCGGCGCCAGAGTTGCAGAAGAAGGCACGCTCGGCGAAGGTCGCGTCCACCAGCTTGTGGGCCAGGCGCAGGGCCGGCTCGTTGGTGAAGACGTTGGACACATGCCACAGGGTATTGGCCTGCTCGGTCAGGGCCTTGACCAGCGCCGGGTGGCAATGACCCAGGGCGTTCACGGCGATGCCGCCGGCGAAGTCGATCAGTTCGCGACCCGACTGGTCCCAGACTCGGGAGCCCTCGCCTCGCACAGGAATGAAGGCCGCCGGAGAATAGTTGGGAACCATGACCTGGTCGAAATCGGCACGTTGCACCGGGGCTTGCTCAACGGACATCTGAGTCTCCTGAAGAGGAACGCTGGCCTGGAAGTGGCGAGCGATGGGGGGATTGTAAGGACTGATCGGCGCCTGTCCTTGCTGCCAGGCGACAACTTGTTACAGCGCAAAACCCTGTTTCAGGCAGGTTTTCGGCAATGCGACAAACACTGTCGCAATCGCGCAGTGTACGGGAGAGAAAGGGATGGGTGAACGGGTGTTCACACAAGAAGAGCGGCGGCCTTTTCGCGGGCGAGCCCGCCCCACAGGCCGCGCCGGACATCAAAGCCGACGGATACCTGCAGACGTGGGCTCACCTACGAAAAGGCCGACTCGAACGACCAGGAATCAGCCCTTTTCGGCAGGCGCCGAACTGAGCTCGAACGGGCTGGCGCTGCGCCGCTGATTGCGGTCTTCGCGCGGCGTGGCCCCAAAGAAGTTGCGGTAGGCACTGGAGAAATGCGGCCCGGAGGAAAACCCGCACGACAACCCGATCTGGATGATCGACTTGCTGGTTTGCATCAGCATCTGCCGCGCCTTGTTCAGGCGTAGCTCCAGGTAATACTGGCTGGGCACGCGATTGAGGTACTGCTTGAAGATTCGCTCGAGCTGCCGACGGGACACGCACACGTGCTGGGCGATTTCGTCGGTGGTCAGCGGCTCTTCGATATTGGCCTCCATCAACAGCACCGCCTGGGTGAGCTTCGGATGGCTGGAGCCCAGGCGATTCTGCAGCGGAATACGTTGGCGCTCGCCCCCCTCACGGATGCGCTCGACCACCAGCTCTTCGGACACCGCCCCCGCAAGCTCGGCGCCGTGATCACGCGCCAGCACCGCCAGCAGCAGGTCGGTGACTGCCATGCCACCACAAGCGGTCAGGCGATCACGGTCCCAGTCGAACAGGTGACTGGTGGCGATGACCTTGGGAAAGCGCTCGGCAAAGTCATCCTGCCAGCGCCAGTGCACTGCGGCGCGGTAACCATCGAGCAGACCCAGCCCCGCCAGCGGGTACACGCCGGCAGACAGACCACCGATCAGGCAACCGCTGCGCGCCAGTTGCTTGAGCGCCGACGACAGGGCCGAGCCCACCGCCGCTGGCGGCTCATCCGCCAGAAGAAAGAGCTTCTGACAGCCCTCCAGACGACCGTTCCAAGGCTCGCCCGGCAAGCGCCAGGCCCCTTCGGGCGCTGCGTCAGCCTGGAGAAACACCAACTCGTAGGACACATCCGGATGCACCCGCTGGGCGACCTGCAGCACTTCCTCGGCCAGCGCCAGGGTCAGCGGCCGGGTACTGGGCCAGATGAGAAATCCGATTCGCTGGGTGGTCATAGGGCGTGGTCCGAAACCTGGGATCGTTCGTGTCTGTGGCGCCGGGTCAGGCTGCGCTTCGCTGCGCAGCATGCCCTATTCTGGTGCAAGGCGCAGCCTTTACTTCAGGCTGCCGGAAAGAAACTGCTTGAGTCGCTCCGACTGCGGATTGACCAGCACTTCACGCGGGTTGCCGCGCTCTTCCACCAAGCCCTTGTGCAGGAACACCAACTGGTTGGACACCTCACGGGCGAAGCCCATTTCATGAGTCACCACGACCATGGTGCGGCCTTCCTGAGCCAGCGACTGCATGACCTTGAGCACATCGCCCACCAGCTCCGGGTCGAGGGCCGAGGTCGGCTCGTCGAACAGCATCACCTCAGGCTCCATGGCCAGAGCCCGGGCGATCGCGACCCGCTGCTGCTCACCACCGGACATGTGCCCGGGGAAGGCATCCTTGCGATGGGCCACGCCCACCTTGTTCAGGTAGTGCTCGGCCTTTTCCAGCGCTTGCTTGCGGCTCACGCCCAGCACATGCACAGGGGCCTCGATCACGTTCTCCAGCGCCGTCATGTGCGACCAGAGGTTGAAGTGCTGGAACACCATCGACAAGCGCGAACGCATGCGCTGCAACTGCTTGGGGTCGGCAGCCTTGAGCGCGCCATCCTTGCCAGGGACCAGCTTGAGCTCTTCGTTGTTGAGCAGGATCTTCCCGGCGTGCGGCTGCTCGAGCAGGTTGATGCAGCGCAGGAAGGTCGACTTGCCCGAACCACTGGAGCCGATGATGCTGATCACGTCGCCCGCCTTGGCTTCGAGCGAAATGCCCTTGAGCACTTCGTGGCTGCCGTAGCGCTTGTGCAGGTCTTGGACTTGAAGTTTGTACATGCTGTCGGTTCTCACAGAGCGATCAGTGCTTGCGTGGCGCCAGGTAGCTGAGCCAGCGGCGTTCGGCCATCTTGAACAGGCGCACCAGGATGAAGGTCAGGCACAGGTAGAACACACCCGCCGTGATGTAGGCCTCGAAAGGCAGGTAGTACTGGGCATTGACGGTACGTGCCGCGCCCGTGATGTCGATCAGGGTGACGATCGAGGCCAGGCTGGTGGTCTGAAGCATCATGATCACCTCGTTGCTGTACTGCGGCAGCGCCCGGCGCAGGGCCGACGGCAGCAGGATGCGGCGGTACATCATCATGCGCGACATGCCCATGGCCTTGGCCGCTTCGATCTCACCGTGCGGGGTGGCCCGCAGACTGCCAGCGATGATCTCGGCCGTATAGGCGCTGGTGTTGATCGCAAAGGCCAGGCACGCACAGAAGGTCGCACTCGACAGCCACGGCCAAAGGAAGCTTTCGCGCACGGCTTCGAACTGCGCCAGGCCGTAGTAGATCAGGAACAGTTGCACGAGCATCGGCGTGCCACGGATCACATAGGTATAGAGCCAGGCGACCAGGCTCACCAGCGGCTGCTTGGAGACGCGCATCAGACCCAGGGGAATGGCCGTCAGCAAGCCGAAGAACAGCGACAGCGCCAACAGCTTCAAGGTGGTCAGCAGGCCGCCCAGGTAAAGGGGCATGGCCTCCCAGATGACGTTGTAGTCGAAGATCATAGTTCAGCCACCTTTACGCCCACCGAATAGCGTCGCTCGAGGTACTTCAGGGCCAGCAGCGAGATACTGGTGAGCACCAGGTACAGTGCCGCCACTGCCAGGAAGAAGGTAAAAGGCTCGCGCGTGGCGTCGGCCGCCTGTTTCGCCTTGAACATCATGTCCTGCAGGCCGACCACCGAGATCAGCGCCGTGGCCTTGGTCAGCACCAGCCAGTTGTTGGTGAAGCCCGGGATCGCCAGACGGATCATCTGCGGCACCATGATGCGGAAGAAAACCTGCATCCCGCTCATGCCATAGGCCATGCCCGCCTCAGCCTGCCCCTTGGGAATACCCAAGAAGGCGCCGCGGAAGGTTTCCGAAAGGTATGCACCGAAAATGAAGCCCAAGGTGCCCACGCCGGCCACCAACGGATTGAGGTCGATGTAGTCTTCATAGCCGACCAGCGGCGCAATGCGGTTGATCAGATCCTGACCGCCATAGAAGATCAGCAGGATCAGCACCAGGTCTGGAATGCCACGGATCACCGTGGCGTACATATCGCCCAGCCAGGCCAACCAGCGCACTGGCGACAAACGCAGCGCCACGCCGATCAGGCCAAGCACGATGGCCAGGGCCATCGACGACAGGGCGAGCTGTAGCGTCAGCCATGCCCCATCGAGGATGACTGCCCCGTAGCCTTTCAACATGATTGGGATTCCTCGGGACTTGGAATGAAAAATGGTGCAAACCTCAGAGCCTCTGCTGTTTGCACCATTGCACAGGTGAAACCCGACGTCTTACTGAGCTTCAGGCCCGTAGATGTCGAAGTTGAAGTACTTGGCTTCGATTGCCTTGTACTTGCCGTTCTTGCGGATCGCATCGATCGCGGCATTGATGCGCTCACGATTGGCGTTGTCGCCCTTGCGCACGGCGATGCCGACGCCGTCACCGAAGTACTTCACGTCGGTGAACGATGGACCGACGAAGGCGAAGCCCTTGCCGGCGTCAGTCTTGAGGAAGCCGTCCTCGAGCAGGGTGGCGTCGGCAACGGTGCCGTCCAGGCGACCGGCGGCGACGTCGAGGTAGATTTCGTTCTGGGTGCCATAAGGCACGACGGTGGCCCCTTTGGGCGCCAGGACTTCCTTGGCGAAGCGGTCATGGATCGAGCCACGCTGCACGCCGATCTTCTTGCCGCTCAGTTCATGCAGGTCTTCGCTGACCTGGGTGCCGTCCTTCATGACCAGGCGAGCCGGGGTCAGGTAGTAGCGCTTGGTGAAGTCGACCGACTTCTTGCGGTCTTCGGTGATCGACATGGACGAGAGAATGGCGTCGATCTTGCGCACTTTCAGTGCGGGAATCAGGCCGTCGAACTCTTGCTCGACCCAGGTGCACTTGGCTTTCATCTCTTCGCACAGGGCGTTGCCGATGTCGTAGTCGAAACCGGCGATGCTGCCGTCGGGTTGCTTGAAGGCGAAGGGTGGGTAGGCAGCCTCGATACCGATCTTCAACGGTTTCTCATCGGCCTGCGATACCAGGGACAACACGGACAGCGCCAGGGCGCCAAGCAGTGCGAGCTTCTTCATCAGGTAACTCCATCGGTACAGGGCAATACAAGGCAGGTGTAACGACTGCCCGACATGCGAATGGGTACAACGCGAGCCGCGGGGGTATCGACCAAGGTCGCAGACCACGAGCGAGTGAGTGGCATTTTAACGACAGCCCGGTGACCGATATTTCTTCAAAGCGACAACTACTTACAGAAGCGCCTTGAACCGCGGCGGGCGATATTGACAGCTCCCGCCAAATATGCAAGAGCAAAAGAAAAATAACCTATAAGCCAAGCAATAAGCGGGCCTATTATTGGCAAAGCCTTGTAGTCCGGCAAGTCCAGCGTGCCGACTTGCAAGAAAAGCCAGTCGCGCAGCACCACAATGGTATCTAACTGTTTCGAGTCGCCCCGCTTTTGTGCGAATCCGGTGACAGGAAAGGTTACCGATGAATGTCGGGTAACATCCCTCAGTAAAGCAAAAACCCCGCCGGTTGCCCGAGCGGGGTTTCGTTGTTTCGAAAAACGCGAGCGAAAGGGGCGCGAAGCGCCCCACAACCATCACGCCGACGCCAACGCCATCGACTTGTGGGTGTCGATCAGATGCTGCACCACCCCAGGATCGGCCAGCGTCGAGATATCCCCCAACGCATCGTACTCACCCGTGGCGATCTTGCGCAGGATGCGCCGCATGATTTTGCCCGAGCGGGTCTTGGGCAGCCCCGGCGCCCACTGGATCACGTCCGGCGAAGCGATCGGGCCGATCTCCTTGCGCACCCAGTTCTTAAGCTCCAGACGCAGCGCCTCGCTCGGCTGCTCGCCAGCATTGAGGGTCACGTACACATAGATACCCTGCCCCTTGATGTCGTGTGGCACGCCCACCACCGCAGCCTCGGCGACCTTGGCGTGCGCCACCATGGCGCTTTCGATCTCGGCCGTACCCATGCGGTGGCCGGAGACGTTGAGCACGTCGTCGACCCGGCCGGTGATCCAGTAGTAGCCATCCTCATCGCGGCGGGCACCGTCACCGGTGAAATACATACCGCGAAAGGTCTTGAAGTAGGTGTCGACGAAGCGGTCGTGGTCGCCATACAACGAACGCGACTGACCCGGCCAGGAGTCGAGGATCACCAGGTTGCCCTCGGCAGCGCCCTCGATCAGGTTACCCAGGTTGTCCACCAGCGCCGGCACCACGCCGAAGAACGGACGGGTTGCCGAGCCGGGCTTCAGGCCCGTGGCGCCCGGCAGCGGGCTGATCAGGATGCCCCCGGTCTCGGTCTGCCACCAGGTGTCGACGATCGGGCAACGCTCCTTGCCCACAGTCTGGTAGTACCAGTTCCAGGCTTCAGGGTTGATCGGCTCGCCCACCGAACCCAGCAGGCGCAGGCTGGAGCCGTCGGCACCGGCCACCGCGGCCTGCCCTTCGGCCATCATGGCGCGAATAGCGGTCGGTGCGGTGTAGAGAATGTTGACCTTGTGCTTGTCGATGATCTTCGACACGCGGGTGATGTCCGGGTAGTTCGGCACGCCCTCGAACAACAGCGTGGTCGCACCGTTGGCCAGCGGGCCGTAGACGATGTAGCTGTGCCCGGTCACCCAACCCACGTCGGCGGTGCACCAGTAGACCTCGCCCGGGCGGTAGTCGAACACCCGCTCATGGGTCAGTGCGGCGTACACCAGGTAACCACCGGTGGTGTGCAGCACACCCTTGGGCTTGCCGGTTGAACCGGAGGTATAAAGGATGAACAGCGGCTCCTCGGCGCCCATTTCCTTCGGCGCGCAGTGGCTGGAGGCGACCTTCATCAAGTCCTCGTACCAGATGTCGCGGTGCTGGTGCCAGGCGATGTCGCCGCCAGTGCGCTTGCACACGATGATCTTTTGCACGCTGCTGGTTTCAGGGTTGGTCAGGGCCAGGTCGACGTTGGCCTTGAGCGGGGTACGACGGCCACCGCGTACACCCTCGTCGGCGGTGATGACGATCTTCGAGCGGCAGTCGATGATGCGCCCGGCCAGCGCCTCGGGCGAGAAGCCACCGAACACCACCGAGTGGATCGCGCCGATGCGCGCACAGGCCAGCATGGCCACCACGGCTTCAGGGATCATCGGCATATAGATAGTCACCACGTCGCCGCGGTGCACGTCCTGACCACGCAGAGCGTTGGCGAACTTGCAGACCTGCTCGTGCAATTCGCGATAGGTGATGTTACGGCTGTCAGCCGGGTCGTCGCCTTCCCAAATGATGGCGACCTGGTCGCCGCGCTCGGCCAGATGACGGTCGAGGCAGTTGTAGGAAACGTTCAGAGTGCCATCAGCGAACCACTTGATGTCGACATGGTGATCGTCGAAGGAGGTCTGCTTGACCTTGGTGAAGGGCTTGATCCAGTCCAGGCGCTGGGCCTGCTCGCGCCAGAAGCCGTCCGGGTTGATCACCGACTGCTGGTACATGGCCTTGTAGGTGGCCTCGTCGGTCAGGGTATTGGCCGCAACCTCGGGACGAACGGGATACAGGGGAGCCGCACTCATCTGTTTTACCTCGGTGTAATAGTTGTTTTTGTATGGAATCGTTTGTAACTGTACCAGAGCGCGAAAAGCCATTCGACGTTGGTAGTAGCGAAACGCTGAATTCCCTACAAAAACTTACACAACCGCTCTACCCCAGCACTCACAGGGTGGTGAAGAAAAAAACCGAGGGGCCGATTCAGGGGATTGTTACAGATTCTGTCAAAAGGCAAAAAAACTTTATCAAAAGACCATCTGTTTCAGTGCACTGCCCCGCCATAAAATTCATCTCGCCAACAACGGCAAGGCGATTAACTCAAGTAACAGCCCCCACGAAGGCAAGTTGATCCCTCTCTTGATCCGATAGTTAAGACCTGGCTGTACTCGCGGCGCCAAAAGCGCCGCGTGCCCCCTCACGACCTAAAACAGGTAAATTGAAAATGAAAGCGTTACTGGCATTGGTACTT
Source organism: Pseudomonas sp. PKS (assembly GCF_051913525.1). Lineage (NCBI taxonomy): Bacteria > Pseudomonadati > Pseudomonadota > Gammaproteobacteria > Pseudomonadales > Pseudomonadaceae > Pseudomonas > Pseudomonas sp. PKS. The sequence continues at coordinate 20,097 of NZ_JBEGDO010000015.1, forward strand.
GGCGGTCTTTGCAGCGCGGCGATGGCCGACGAAGTTGCAAAGGATGTCGAGCAGATTCCGGTTGAGCAGTACAGTTACTCGCAGCATCTGGACATCGCCCGCGTGCTCTCTATGAGCGAAGTCCCGAACGTCTGTGAAGTGGTTCCAGCCCGCATGACCTATGAGGATTCCCAAGGGCAGAAGCACATCCTCGAGTACCGCGTGATGGGCAACGGCTGCTCCAACGGCTGATATTGGCAGTAACGCCTGCTGCGCCTCGAACATCCCGAGGCGCGCGGTGTCAAAAGTTGTCTTTACTCAGTTTCCGAGCAATTCATCTCTCTCACTTCATTCCGCCGATTTGTTGAGCGAATAATCGCGCAACTTATTGGCTATTGTCGTATGTGAAACCCCCAGACGTTTACCCAACGCTCGACTACTGGAATATTCCGTCATCAAGGATTCCAGTACGGCCTTTTCAAATCGTCCGACAATTTGCGCAAGATCCCCTTCCAACGAAAACTCACCCAACGGTTGCCGCGCTCCATAGTCCGGCAGGCGAATATGCTCGCCCTTCACTACCCCGCCCTCGCACAACGACACCGCCTGGAACAGCACGTTCTCCAACTGGCGCACGTTGCCTGGCCAGTGATACTGGCTGAGCTTGTCCATCGCCGCTGGCGCCAGACGCGGCATCGGACAGCCAATCTGCCGACTGGCCTGATCGAGAAAATGCTGTACCAGCCCGTCCAGGCCATCCATGCACTCGCGCAGCGGCGGGATGTGCAGCGACAACACATTGAGGCGGTGATACAGGTCCTGGCGGAACTCGCCCCGGGCGCACAACTCCGAGAGATCGACCTGGGTGGCGCAAATGACCCTCACATCGAGATACACCTCTTCGTCACTGCCCACCCGGCGGAAGCAGCCATCCTGCAGGAACCGCAGCAGCTTGACCTGCAGGCGCGGGCTCATCTCCCCCACCCCATCGAGGAACAACGTGCCACCGGCGGTCAGCTCCAGCAGCCCCAGCTTGCCTTCGGCCCGGGCGCCTTCGAAAGCGCCCGGGCCATAGCCGAACAGCTCGGTCTCAGCCATCGACTCCGGAAGGCCTGCGCAATTGAGTGCCATCAGCGGCGCCTGGCCGCGTGGGCTGGCCAGGTGACAGGCACGCGCCAACAGCTCCTTGCCGGTGCCGGTTTCGCCTTCGATCAGCAACGGCGCATCCAGAGGTGCCATGCGCCGCGCCTCGCGCACCACTGCGGCCATCACTCGAGAGCTCTGGAAGATACTGTCGAAGCCGCGCAACTCCTGCTTGCGCACGTTGTAGATGCGCTCACCGATACGATCTGCCCGGTGCAGGGTCAGCACCGCACCCGCCAGCGCCTCGCTGTCGTCGTGCTCCGATTGCAGCGGCGCGATATCGGCGAGGAACACATCACCCTTGACCTTGATGCGCAAGCCGTTGATCCGCGACTTGTTGGCCCGCACCAGTTCCGGTAGGTCGAAGTCCTCGACATAGCGCGCCAGCGGCAGCCCCGGCACCTCGTCGACCCGCACCCCCAGCAACTGGGCGGCGCTGCGGTTGGCCGCGACGATGCTGCCACCCATGTCGATCGACAACACCGGGAAATCCAGCGCACCGAGCAAGGCGTTGAGCTCCATGTGCCGGCGCTCGCTGGGCATCAGGCCTACGCGCTTGACCCCGAACACACCGGCGATCGACTCGAACTTGGGCCGCAGCGCCTGGAACTGCAGGTTGATCAGGTTCGGGCAGTGCAGGTAGATGGCATTGCCGTGATCGCCGCCAACCTCCCCGCGCAACACGTTGATGCCGTATTCCACCAACAGGTTGAGGATGTCCCGCAGGATGCCGATGCGGTTCTGGCAATGCACTTTGATACGCATGGAAAAGCCCCGAGGCGCGCAGAAATTTCAGCGACGCGTGGAAAAGTCGTAAAGATAAGCTGACAAAAACCCAGCTAAGGCCAGCTCGATGCCTGTGATTTTCCGGCATCCCGGCCTTTTTGTAAAATTATCGTTACAGAAACAACGTGCCGAATCGACCCACCCTCGCGCCACACCCCGTGCAAAGGCTCAGGCAAGGGGATATTCCTTAAGGTATGTCCTGCACATAACAAGAAAGCCCTCACCAGGAGAGCCACATGAAACAGACGCAATACGTGGCACGCGAGCCCGATGCGCATGGTTTTATCGACTACCCGCAACAGGAACACGCGGTGTGGAACACCCTGATCACCCGCCAGATGAAAGTGATCGAAGGCCGCGCCTGCCAGGAATACCTCGACGGCATCGAGCAGCTCAAGCTGCCCTACGACCGCATCCCGCAACTGGGCGAAATCAACAAGGTCCTGGGCGCCACCACCGGCTGGCAAGTCGCCCGCGTCCCTGCGTTGATCCCTTTCCAGACCTTCTTCGAGCTGCTGGCCAGCAAACGCTTCCCGGTGGCCACGTTCATCCGTACCCCTGAAGAGCTGGACTACCTGCAGGAGCCGGACATCTTCCATGAAATCTTCGGCCATTGCCCGCTGCTGACCAACCCCTGGTTCGCCGAGTTCACCCATACCTACGGCAAGCTGGGCCTGGCGGCGACCAAGGAAGAACGCGTCTACCTGGCCCGCCTGTACTGGATGACCATCGAGTTCGGCCTGATGGAGACTGCCCAAGGTCGCAAGATCTACGGCGGCGGCATCCTCTCCTCGCCCAAGGAAACCGTCTACAGCCTGTCCGGCGAGCCGGAGCACCAGGCGTTCGATCCGATCGAAGCCATGCGCACGCCCTATCGCATCGATATCCTGCAGCCGCTGTACTTTGTCCTGCCCAACCTCAAGCGCCTGTTCGACCTGGCCCACGAAGACATCATGGGCATGGTCCACCAAGCCATGAAGCTGGGCCTGCACGCGCCGAAGTTTCCACCCAAGGCGGCTGCCTGAGCTGCCTTGTCGATAACAACTCAAATCGGAAAAACACCCATGAATGCCTTGAACCAAGCCCATTGCGAAGCCTGCCGCGCCGACGCCCCTAAAGTCACCGACGAAGAACTGGCCGAACTGATCCGTGAGATCCCGGACTGGAACATTGAAGTGCGCGACGGCCACATGGAGCTGGAGCGTGTCTTCCTGTTCAAGAACTTCAAGCACGCCCTGGCCTTTACCAACGCCATCGGTGAAATCGCCGAAGCCGAAGGCCACCACCCTGGTCTGCTGACCGAGTGGGGCAAGGTCACCGTTACCTGGTGGAGCCACTCGATCAAGGGCCTGCACCGCAACGACTTCATCATGTGCGCCCGCACCGACGAAGTCGCCAAGACCGCCGAAGGGCGCAAGTGATGCATTTCGCGGCCATTGGCCGGGTCCCCGGCGACCCGATCCTCGGGCTGATGGAGGCCTACGCCCGCGACACCAACCCGGCCAAGTTCGACCTGGGCGTGGGCGTGTTCAAGGACGCCCAGGGCCTGACCCCGATTCCCGCGGCGGTCAAGCAGGCCGAGCAGCGCCTGGTGGAGCGTCAAGGCACCAAGAGCTACGTGGGCGGCCACGGCGATGCCGAGTTCGGCCGCCTGGTCAGCGAACTGGTCCTGGGCAGCGCCTCGCCGCTGCTCGACAGCCACCGTGCCGGCGCCACCCAGACGCCTGGCGGCACCGGCGCCCTGCGCCTGGCGGCGGAGTTCATCGCCCATTGCCTGCCGGGCCGTGGCATCTGGCTCAGCGATCCCACCTGGCCGATCCACGAGACCATCTTTGCCGGCGCCAAGCTGAAGGTGTCCCATTATCCCTACGTGGGTGCGGACAACCGCCTGGATGTCGCCGGCATGCTGGCCGCTCTGGCACAGGCCCCGGAAGGCGACGTTGTGCTGCTGCACGCCTGCTGCCACAACCCCACCGGTTTCGACCTGAGCCAGGACGATTGGCGCGCCGTGCTCGAGGTCGTGCGCAAGCGCAACCTGCTGCCGCTGATCGACTTTGCCTACCAAGGTTTCGGTGATGGTCTGGAAGAAGACGCCTGGGCGGTTCGCCTGTTCGCCGCGCAATTGCCGGAACTGCTGATCACCAGTAGTTGTTCGAAGAACTTCGGCCTGTACCGCGATCGGACCGGCGCCCTGCTGGTCTGCAGCCATGACGCTGAAAAGCTCCTGGATGTGCGCAGCCAACTGGCGCTGCTGGCCCGCAACCTGTGGTCCACCCCCCCGGACCATGGCGCCGCGGTGGTCGCGCAGATCCTCGGCGATCCGGCCCTCAAGGCCCTCTGGGTCGAAGAGGTGAACGCCATGCGCCAGCGCACCGCCGAACTGCGCGAGGGACTGGTCAAGGCCTTGGCCCCCCACGGCCTGGCCGAACGCTTCGCCCACATCGCCGCGCAACGCGGGATGTTCTCCTACACCGGGCTGAACCCGGAGCAGGTCCGCCTGCTGCGTGAAAAGCACAGCGTGTACATGGTCGGCACAGGCCGGGCGAACATCGCCGGGGCCGATGCGCAGCGACTGGAACAACTGGCAGCTGCCATCGCCGACGTCTGCCGGTAAGTGCCGATTCGCGGGTAGACCGCTCTGCAAAGGCTTGCACGAGGCCTGTGCAGTAGCGGGCTTACCCTGCGAAAAAGCTTCCCGGATTGTCCGATAGCCGCCCGCAAAACCGCGCCGCAGGGCGGAAAAACTCAAACTGTCATCCGGACTCCTGTATCCTGCCCCAGCTTTTCGAAGCCACACACGCGCCTGGCGCAGTCTTTTCACTCACACTTGCGAGGAACGACGAGATGCATGAAATCCCGAATCTTCCCTTCCCAAGCCTGAACCCCGAAGAGCTAACCGTTGCCGCCCACACCGAACCGACGCCTGCCGTCGAACAGGATGGCGACGATCAATCCAGCGCTGACCAGGAATAAATCGCGCATCCCCCCGACTGTGTGAAAACGGCTGACTCGCGGGAACTTGCCCGTCATCGCGTTTTCACACCGTCCAGAACCCTCTACCCACCAAAGACCTCCATGCCCGACTCACCGCGTCCCCTTGCGGTCACCCTGCAAGTTGTTTCCATCGTCCTTTTCACCTTTATCGGCTACCTGAACATCGGCATTCCCTTGGCCGTGCTGCCTGGCTATGTGCACAACGACCTGGGCTTCAGTGCGATTGTCGCGGGGCTGGTGATCAGCGTGCAGTACCTGGCCACCCTGCTCAGCCGCCCCTATGCCGGGCGCATCATCGACAATCTCGGCAGCAAGAAGGCCGTGATGTACGGGCTGCTCGGCTGTGGTCTGAGCGGCGTGCTGATGCTGGCCAGCAGCTTCTTCACCCACCTGCCCTGGCTGAGCCTGGCGTGCCTGCTCATTGGCCGTCTGGTGTTGGGCAGCGCAGAAAGCCTGGTCGGCTCAGGCGCCATCGGCTGGGGCATCGGCCGGGTCGGTGCCGAGCACACCGCCAAGGTGATTTCCTGGAACGGCATCGCCAGCTACGGCGCGCTGGCCGTCGGCGCACCGCTCGGGGTGCTGATGGTGAAAAGCCTGGGGCTGTGGAGCATGGGCACCAGCATCATGCTGCTGGGGATCATCGGCCTTCTACTGGCCTGGCCCAAGCGCGCCGCGCCGATCGTCGCAGGTGTGCGACTGCCGTTCCTGCGGGTCCTGGGCAAGGTCTTCCCGCATGGGTCGGGGCTCGCCCTGGGCTCGATCGGTTTTGGCACCATCGCCACCTTCATCACGCTCTACTACGCCAGCCGCGACTGGAACAACGCAGCGCTGTGCCTGAGCGTGTTCGGTGCCTGCTTCATCGGTGCCCGCTTGTTGTTCGGCCACTTGATCAATCGTATCGGCGGATTCCGCGTGGCCATTGCCTGCCTGGCCGTCGAATCCCTTGGCCTGTTGATGCTATGGCAGGCGACCAGTGCGGAGCTGGCCCTGGCGGGCGCCGCCCTCAGTGGCTTCGGTTTTTCGCTGGTGTTTCCGGCGCTGGGCGTGGAGGCGGTCAATCAAGTGTCGGCCGCCAACCGCGGGGCTGCGGTGGGCGCCTATTCGCTGTTCATCGACCTGTCGCTGGGTATCACCGGCCCCTTGGTGGGCGCGGTGGCGGCGGGCTTCGGCTTTGCTTCGATCTTTCTGTTCGCCGCCGGCGCGGCGGCTTGCGGACTGGTATTGAGTCTCTATCTGTACCGCCAGGCACAACGCCTGCGCCAGCGCGCTGACGAAACCTGAGAGCCCTGCGCTGTCTGATCCGCTTCTTCGCGGGTAAACCCGCCCCCACAAGGGTTGGCGATGATCCTTGTGGGAGCGGGGTTACCTGCGAAGAGGGCAGAACGACTAACGCTGCGCGTACTGCAACACCACTTCCAGTGGATGGCGCATCTGGCGCTCGGTCATGCGCTTGACCTGGCTGCGGCACGAATACCCCGTGGCCAATGGCTCTCCTTCCTTGTCCAGCTTGGTGGCCCAGGACTGCTCGAAGATGGTCCGCGAGGTCTGCTGGTTACGCGCCTCGTGGCCATAGGTGCCGGACATGCCGCAGCAACCGGTAGCCTCAGTGACCAGCTTCAGGCCCAGGCGCGCGAACACCTGTTCCCACTGCCGGGTGCTGGCCGGCACATTGGTCTTCTCGGTGCAGTGGGCCATCAGGCGGAAGCTGCCAGCGTCGACGGCAGCCTGCTCCGGAAGCACGTCCATCAGCCACTCCTGGGGCAGTAGTACCTTCGGGCAGCCCTCCAGGCCATCGACCTTCTGGTACTCCTGGCGATACACCAGGGTCATGGCCGGGTCCAGGCCTACCAGCGGTACACCGCATTCGGCCAGCGCCTTGAGCTGGGTGGCATTGCGGATCGCCGCCTTGGCGAAGGCCCCCAAGAAGCCCTGCACGTGCAGCGGCTTGCCATTGGCGCTGTAAGGCGCCAGGAACACCCGATGGCCCAGACGGTGCGCCAGCTCGATGAAGGCCGCCAACAATGGCGTCTCGAAGTAACGGGTAAAGGCATCCTGAACCAGCACGATGGCGCGCTCGCGCTGGGCTGGGGTCAGCTCGCGCAGAGCCGGCACGCTCGCCACACCGACGCGGCAGCGGGTCAAGGTCGACTGGAAGTTGAAGCGACTGATCAATGGGCTGTCGACCATGCCGACCTTGTCGGCCAATAGCTTGCTCACCCATTTGGAGCCCATCACGGCGTTGTACAGGCCAGGCGCGTGAGCCAGATACGGGATGGTGAACTCCAGCGAACCGATCAGGTAGTCGCGCAGCGGGCGCTGGTAACGGCCGTGGTACAGCTCGAGGAAGCGCGAGCGGAAGTCCGGCACGTTGACTTTGATCGGGCACTGTCCCGCACAGGATTTACACGCCAGGCAGCCAGCCATGGCGTCATAGACCTCGTGGGAGAAATCCTCCTGCCCCTGCTGACGGGCGCGGGCATTGCGCAGGCGTGCCGGCAAACCCTTGAGCCAGGACACCTTGCCACGTGCGGCAGCGAGCACATCGATATCCGCCTCACCCTGCAAACGCAGCCATTCGCGAATCAGCGAAGCGCGGCCCTTGGGCGAATGCTGACGCTCCCGGGTGGCCTTCCAGGAAGGGCACATGGCGTCGTTGGGGTCGTAGTTGTAGCAGGCGCCGTTACCGTTGCAGTGCACCGCGCTGCCAAAGCTCTGCCAGACACGCTCGTCGATGGTACGGTCCAGGTCGCCGCGCAGGGTCACGCCATCAACCGGGGTCAGGCCTTCGCTGCTGTCCGGTGGGGTGCAGATCTTGCCTGGGTTGAGCTGGTTATGCGGGTCGAAAGCGCCCTTGAGGCGTTGTAGCGCCGGATACAGTTCGCCGAAGTATTCGGGCACGTATTCCGAGCGCAGGCCCTTGCCGTGCTCGCCCCACAGCAGGCCGCCATAGCGTTGGGTCAACGCGGCGACTGCATCGGAGATCGGCTTGACCAGCGCTGCCTGGGCCGGATCCTTCATGTCCAGGGCCGGGCGCACGTGGAGCACGCCGGCGTCGACGTGGCCAAACATGCCGTAGGCCAGGCCATAACCATCGAGCAGTGCACGGAAATCAGCGATGTAGTCGGCAAGTTGCTCCGGCGGTACCGCAGTGTCTTCGACGAACGGCTGCGGACGAACCTCGCCCTCGACGTTGCCCAGCAAGCCCACCGAGCGCTTGCGCATGGTGTAGACCTTGGTCACCGCCTCGGCGCCTTCAGCCAAGGTGTGGCCCAGGCGCTCGACGCTGGTATCGGCCTTAAGGTGAGTGATGAATGCCTCGACCCGAGCGTTGACCTCGGCCGGCTCGTCACCGCAGAACTCGACCAGGTTGATGCCCAGGGTCGGACGCTCGGGGTCGGCCGGGAAGTATTCGGCGACGCTGTGCCAGACGATGTCCTGCATCGCCAGCATCAGTACCTTGGAATCGACGGTCTCGATCGACAATGGCTTGTGCGCCATCAGCGCGTTGGCATCGCGCAGGGCGTCCATGAAGCTGGTGTAGCGCACGTTCACCAGCACAGCGTACTTCGGAATCGGCAGCACGTTGAGCTTGGCCTCGACCACATAGCCCAGCGAGCCCTCGGCGCCGCACAGCACGCTGTTGAGGTTGAAACGGCCCTGTTCGTCGCGCAGGTGCGCCAGGTCGTAGCCGGTCAGGCAGCGGTTTAGCTTGGGGAAAGTGCTCTCGATCAGCTCGCCCTGGGTTTGCTGGATCTCCCGGGCCATGCGGTACACCTCACCGACCCGGCCGGGCGCAGCGCAGGCCTGCTCCAGCGCGGCATCGTCAATCGGCAGGCTGTGCAGGTGCTCACCGCCGAGCAGGATGCTGTGCAGTTCAAGCACGTGGTCGCGGGTCTTGCCATAGGTGCAGCTGCCTTGGCCGCTGGCGTCTGTGTTGATCATGCCACCGACGGTGGCACGGTTGGAGGTGGACAACTCCGGGGCGAAGAACAGCCCATGGGGTTTGAGCGCAGCGTTGAGCTGGTCCTTGACGGTGCCGGCCTGGACCCGGACCCAACGCTCCTCGACGTTGATCTCAAGGATCTTGTTCATGTGCCGCGACAGGTCGACAACGATGCCGTCGGTGAGCGACTGGCCGTTGGTACCGGTGCCGCCACCACGCGGGGTCAGCTTGATCTGGCGGAACCGTGGCTCGGCCATCAAGGTGGCAACCCGGGCGACATCGTCGGCGTCCATCGGGAACACCGCCGCCTGGGGCAGGCGCTGATAGATGGAGTTGTCCGTGGCGAGCACGGTACGGGTACCGTAGTCGGCGCTGATCTGGCCACGGAAGCCGCTGTTGCGCAGCGCTTCGAGGAATTCTGGGTAGTGGGCGGCAGGCGCACGGGTCGACAGCTGGGCGATCATCGAAGGATGGCCTCTTGATATAGGCAAATTCACGGAAATCCTGTCACTCCGGCATGGATGGACTGTGCAGGGATGACGAATGTGCCAATGTTCCTGTAGTTTCCAGACAAGGGCAAACGGATATTCCTGCCGCTATCGATGAGTTTTGCGAATGAATTACCGCCACTTGACCCCATCGATGTCGTTGCTGCTGGCCTTCGAGGCCGCCGCCCGGCATGAAAGCTACACCCGCGCCGCTGCCGAACTGTCCCTGACCCAGAGCGCGGTCAGCCGACAGGTGCAGGCGCTGGAGCAACAGCTCGGCTTGACGCTGTTTCGCCGCGAAGGGCGCCAGGTCCAGCTGACCGACGTGGGCCGCCTGTATCAACGGGAACTCAGCGAAGCCCTGGGGCGCATCCGCAGCGCCACCTTGCAGGCCCTGGCCTACCAGTCGGGCGTCGGCACCTTGCGCCTGGCCACGTTGCCGACCTTCGGCTCCAAATGGCTGCTGCCGCGCCTGCATGCCTTCTACACCGCGCACCCCGGGATGCTGGTGCACATCCATTCACGGATCGAAGCGATCAACTTCGACACCAGCGAAATCGACGCCGCCATCGGTGTCGCCACCCACGACTTGCCGGGGCTGATCTGCCACCGGCTGCATGCCGAGGAGCTGGTGGTCATCCTGCCGCCAACGGCTGCAGACGATGTCCGGGGCTGGGACCCGGTGCGCATCAGCGAACAGGTGCTGCTCAACGTCGCCAACAACCCGCATGCGTGGGGCGAGTGGTTCTCCCACCATGGCCTGCCCCACCGCAGCATGCGCCTGGGGCCAAGCTTCGAGCTGACCTCACATCTGATCCAGGCCGTACGAGCCGGCATCGGCATCGGCCTGGTACCGCGGATCCTGGTGGAGGAAGAATTGGCCAGCGGTGAGCTGGTCAGCGCCGGGGGCGCCTTTGCCAGCCAGCGCAGCTATTACCTGATCTATCCACCGCGCAACGAGGCACTGCCCTCGCTGCGGGCGTTCCGGGGGTGGTTGCTGGAGCAGATCTGATCGCCCCTAGCTGTGATTGCGCTCGAACGTCTCCCGCCCCATGGCCTTGATCTGCCCTTCGATCAAGGCATCGAAAGGCCGGCACAGCGCGTCGAAACGCCCTGCCCCCTCCAGGGCATTCAAGGCTTCGACCACGGCCTCGATGGTCGACAAGGCGCCCGGCTCCGGCGCCTTGCGCAACCGGTAGCGTGAAGGCGGTACCTGGCCCAGGGTCACCCGTGGCAACGCTTCGAGCAGCGGATTGAGATACAGCAGCTTGCGTGCCTTGCGCCAAGTGCCATCGGGCACGATCAACAGCAACGGCATCTCGTCTCCGACCTCGTAAGCCGACAGCACCTGCGCCTGCTCCCCTGGGAACAACAGCACCGGCCGGTACCCGGGCGTGGCGAGCAGCGCCTGCAGGTCATCGAACACCTCGCCCACCCGCAGTTCTGCGTTCACCAGGCCAAGCGCGGCCAGGCGTGCGGTGTTCAAAGCATGGGACACTTCGCTGGGATGCTGCAGCAGGACCACGCGGGTCCTGCTGTCGAGACAGGGAATCAATGGGCAAAGGCAGTGATCGAGCGGACGCTGGCAGCGTTCGCAGCGGGGTCTGGACATCGGCTTCTCCTTACCCGGCGCAGTGTGCCACAGCCGCTCGGAAAAGCCCCCACATCCCTGTGGGAGAGGTGAATCTTCAGCGATTGAATCGTTCGGCCAGGCTGTGCAGGTACTCGGCCATGCGCTCGAGGTCCTGGCTGATCTGAGCACCCTGTTTGGCCTGCCCGGCGCTCTCGTCGCACAGGTGGGCGATACGCACGATCTGCTGGTTGATGTCCTCGGCGACATGGCTCTGCTGCTCCGAGGCGGTCGCCATCTGCTGGCTCATGCCAGTGATACGGCTGACCGCCTGGACGATACCGGACAACGCCTCCTGGACCGCCTCGACGCTGTGCACGCTGTCTCGGGAAATCTGCTCGCCGCGGTTGGCGGTGGTGACCGCCCGCTCGGCGCCCGAACGCAGCGAGGCGATGATGTGATGGATTTCGTCGGTTGAGGCACGGGTGCGCTGGGCCAGGGAGCGTACTTCATCGGCGACGACCGCGAACCCGCGCCCCTGCTCGCCCGCCCGCGCGGCCTCGATCGCCGCGTTGAGCGCCAGCAGGTTGGTCTGCTCGGCAATGGAGGTGATCACATCCACCACGCTGCCGATCGACTGGGTCTGCTCGGCCAGCGCATTGACCGCCTGCCCGATGTCGTTGACCGCATCGCTCATGCTGCCCATGGCCTTGAGGCTCTGTTGCGCCAGCTCACTGCCTTGCTGGGCCAGATGATCGGCATCGCTGGCAGCGTGAGCAGTGCTCTGCACGTTGTGGGTAACCTGCTGGATGGTTGCGGCCATCTGTGCGATGGCGGTGGCCGACTGGTCGGTCTCGCTGCGCTGGCGATCGAGCATCTGCGCCTGGGCATCGGACAAACCGGCCGACTCCGCTGCCCGCGACTTGACCCCGACCCCGGCATCCACCAGACGGGTCAGGGCCGTCTGCAGGCGAGCCTCTTCGCTGATGATGGCCAGGTCCAACTGCCCTTGCAGGCCGGGATTGTCGCTGTAGGTCAGGGCCACCAGCGGGCTGGTGAACGCCTTGGGATGCTCGGCCAAGGTCCGGCGAATGGCCTGGTTCTGCCGGTGTTCGATCCAGTACCAAGCCCCCAGCATACTGGCCATCAGCACGCCCAGCGCCGCGTACTGCGGTAGCCAGAGATAAGCGGCCGCCGACGCGAGGCCTGCGCCAATCAACGGCAAGCCATGTTGCAGCCCAGCCCCGAGGCGTGCGGCCCAAGATACTGCCGAGCGTCCACCCCGCAAACGCGCATAAAGCGCCTCGGCACGACGAATCTGGTCACGGGTCGGGACCGAACGTACCGACTCGTAGCCGCTGATCCGGCCATTTTCATAGATGGCCGTCACGTAGGCGCTGACCCAATAGAAATCACCGTTCTTGGCGCGGTTCTTGACCACTCCCATCCAAGGTTTGCCCTGCTTGATGGTTTCCCACATGTGACCAAACACCGACGGTGGCATGTCGGGGTGTCGCACCAGATTGTGCGGCTGCCCCACCAGTTCGTCGTAGGTAAAACCGCTGATGGTCACGAACGCGTCATTGCAATAGGTGATGCGGCTGTTCAGGTCGGTGGTGGAGATGAGCCGCTGGTCGGACGGGAAGGTTCTTTCTTGCTCTGTGACGGGCAAATTCATGCGCATCTGGCAGTCCTTGCTTTGTAAGATGATGGGAAATTTCATCAAAGCAAATAGATATTTAGCAGAACGCCATCACTCCAGTCGCATGCCTCGCAGGAAATTTACACAGCCTGACGCAATGTTCTAAAAGCGACGTTTTTTAACTGACATTCAGTTGCGACTTGAGCAGGTCGCGGAAGGTCTGGATCAAGGGCTCGCGGCTGCGCCCACGGCGGATGATCAAGGAAAACGGCGCCTGATAGCCAAAGGTGGCCGGCGACAGGACGCGCAGGTCCCCCTTGTCGACCCAGGCCTGGGCATAGTGCTCGGGCAGATAACCGATGTAGGCGCCGGAGAGGATCAGGATCAACTGGGCCTCCATGCTCTCCACCGTCGCCGCGCTGTGCTTGAAACCATGGCGCGCCAGCTCCGCCTGGCTCCAGTAGCCCCGCCCGACCATGCGTTGTTGGGTGATCACTTCTTCCGGCACCCGCCGTTCGCCGAACAAGGAGTGTCGGCTGCTGCAATACAGCCAATGCTGTTCCCGGTACAGCGGCTGGTACACCAGGCCACTCATGCGCGATGAAAACGCGCCAATGGCCAGGTCCAGGCGGTTGTCCTGTACCCCCAGTTGCAACTCATAGGGGCTGGAGACCGACAGGTGCAGATGCACCGCCGGATGCTCCTGGCTATAGGCCCCGATGGCCTCGGCCAGCGGCAGGGCGCGGTCACCCACGGTGGAGTCGATCACTCCGAGATTGAGGGTACCGCGCAGCTCGCCCTTGAGCGCCGCGGCGTATTGCTCGAAGCCATCGAGTTCAGCCAGCAGGCGCAAGGTCTCCTGGTGGAACAACTCGCCTTTGCTGGTCAGGCTGAAACCGCCCCGGCCACGGTGACACAGGACAATCCCTAGGGCGCTCTCCAACTGGCTCATGTAGGTGCTGATGGCCGATGTGGAGAGGTTCAGTTCGCGCTGGGCATTGGCGAAGCCCTGGTGGCGTACCACGCTGACGAAGATACGCAGCAGTTTCAGGTCGGGCAGTGAAGAAGCCATGGTGCAACGGTTCCGCAGGGTGGAAATCAGCAGAGTCTAACCCGCTGCGAACGGTTAGTTTAGAAAATCCTGAAGTAAGTATTTGTCTGTAGCGATTCCTCCTGCCCACTACCTTGCGCAGACTGGGTCCCAATGTCCCTGCCCGCCGGCGTCTCCTTGCCTGCCTGGCACGCTGCGGCACAGGTTCGAACAAACAGAACAATCGACCGACTGATGAGGCCCACCGTGGAAAAGATTCTCCACCAACCACTGGGCGGCAACGAAATGCCGCGTTTCGGCGGCATCGCCACCATGCTCCGTCTCCCCCACCTGCAAAGCGCCGAAGGCCTGGACGCCGCGTTCATTGGCGTACCGCTGGACATCGGCACTTCGCTGCGCTCGGGCACTCGTTTCGGTCCGCGTCAGATCCGCGCCGAGTCGGTGATGATTCGCCCGTACAACATGGCGACCGGGGCCGCTCCGTTCGATTCGCTGTCGGTCGCCGACATCGGTGACGTGGCGATCAACACCTTCAACCTGCTCGACGCCGTGCGCATCATCGAAGAAGCCTACGACGAGATCCTCAAGCACAACATCATCCCCCTGACCCTCGGTGGCGACCACACCATCACGCTGCCGATCCTGCGTGCGCTGCACAAAAAGCACGGCAAGATCGGCCTGGTGCATATCGACGCCCACGCCGACGTCAACGATCATATGTTCGGTGAGAAGATCGCCCACGGCACCACCTTCCGCCGCGCCGTGGAAGAAGGCCTGCTCGACTGCGACCGCGTGGTGCAGATCGGCCTGCGCGCCCAGGGCTATACCGCCGATGACTTCAACTGGAGCCGTCGCCAAGGTTTCCGCGTCGTGCAGGCCGAAGAGTGCTGGCACAAGTCGCTGGAGCCGCTGATGGCCGAAGTACGTGAAAAGGTCGGTGGCGGTCCGGTGTACCTGTCGTTCGACATCGACGGCATCGACCCAGCCTGGGCTCCTGGCACCGGCACCCCGGAAATCGGTGGCCTGACCACCATCCAGGCGATGGAGATCATCCGTGGCTGCCACGGCCTGGACCTGATCGGCTGCGACCTGGTCGAAGTCTCGCCGCCCTACGACACCACCGGCAACACCTCGCTGCTCGGCGCGAACCTGCTGTTCGAGATGCTCTGCGTACTGCCGGGCGTGGTACGCCGCTGAGCGAGTAGTCACACACCTTTGTAGGCGCAGGCTGCCTTGCGATGACGATGGCATGACCGGCCATGCAGTCCCCGCGACCGTGATCGCAGGACCAGCCCGCACCGACAAGGGACGTGAACGCAATACCTGCGGCAGGAGCCATTAGGAAGGGCCATTGAGGCCCGTCAACACAAGACAAGACCGCTGGGCGCCATGAACAGCCCGGACGGTCGATCTCGCCATAATAAAGATAATCGGGAGACCCCCAATGGCCTTGGACATCTTCGTTGTACTGATCTATGCCGCAGGCATGCTCGGCCTCGGCTGGTATGGCATGCGACGCGCGAAAACCCATGAAGACTACCTGGTGGCAGGGCGCAACCTTGGCCCTACCCTGTACATGGGCACCATGGCCACCACCGTGCTGGGCGGCGCCTCCACCGTCGGCACCGTGCGCCTGGGCTACGTCCACGGCATCTCCGGCTTCTGGCTGTGCGCGGCACTGGGTCTGGGGATCATCGCCCTGAACCTGTTCCTCGCCAAACCCCTGCTGCGCCTGAAGATCTTCACCGTCACCCAGGTTCTGGAACGCCGCTACAATCCAATGGCCCGTCAGGCCAGCGCAGCGATCATGCTCGCCTATGCCCTGATGATCGCGGTCACTTCGACCCTGGCCATGGGCACCGTGCTGCAAGTACTGCTGGATGTACCGTTCTGGATGGCCCTGCTGTTCGGCGGTGGCGTGGTGGTGTACTCGACCATCGGCGGCATGTGGTCGCTGACGTTGACCGACATCGTCCAGTTCATCATCAAGACCGTGGGCCTGATGTTCATTCTGCTGCCGATCTGCCTGTACAAGGCCGGTGGCTGGGACACCCTGGTAGCCAAGCTGCCGGCGGCCAGCTTCAGCTGGACCACCATCGGCTGGGACACCATCATCACTTACTTCCTGATCTACTTCTTCGGCATCCTGATCGGCCAGGATATCTGGCAGCGGGTGTTCACCGCCCGTGACGAGAAGGTCTGCCAGCGCGCCGGTACCGTCGCCGGTATCTACTGCGTCCTGTACGGCCTGGCATGCGCCCTGATCGGTATGGCTGCCCACGTGCTGCTGCCTGACCTGGCCAACCCGAACAATGCCTTCGCCGAAATGATCAAGGGCCAACTGCCCGAAGGCGTCCGTGGCCTGCTGATGGCCGCAGCCCTCGCAGCGATGATGTCCACCGCCAGCGCAGGCCTGTTGGCGGCCTCGACCACCCTGACCGAAGACCTGCTGCCTAAGCTGCGTGGCGGCAAGCAATCGAGCCTGGGCGTCAACCGCCTGTTCACCCTCCTCACCGGTCTGGTGGTACTGGGCATCGCCCTGGCGGTGAACGATGTGATCAGCGCCCTGACCCTGGCCTACAACCTGCTGGTCGGCGGCATGTTGATTCCGCTGATCGGGGCGATCTTCTGGAAGCGCGCCACCACCGCAGGCGCCATCACCAGCATGGCGCTGGGCTTCGCCACCGCACTGTTCTTCATGTTCAAGGACGGTCTGGATGCCAACTCGCCGATCTACTACAGCCTGGCGATCGGCTTGGTGAGCTTCGTGGTGGTCAGCCTGCTGTCGCGCCGCCCTGTGGCAATCGTCAACCTGGCGTGATGTAAAACGAACGCTTGGCGCCCCGACAGGCGCCAGGCAAGGAAAAAGAAAGGCCGCGGCATCGTCAGATGCGGCGGCCTTTTCGTTTCAGCGGCGACGCGGTTGGCGCTTGCGCTGCTCTTCGTCGGTAGGAATCGGCACCGGTTGCAGCGGAGGTGGGAGCAAGCCCAGGGCGACGGCAAGGTCATGGAGCCAGTTGTACATTCGATTGTTCATAAATGCCCCCTTAACGGGTCAACCTCACGGCGATTCAGTCCTTCGATGCTTCATACAGATCATAGCCCGATGTCCTACATCGCGCATGCCTCTGATCCTACAGATAGAGGCGAGTTTGACGCGGATCAAGGGGAAATGGCATGCGCCGACCGCCGGTCAATTGTTTCCCCTTGTTGCACATCGATCCACGCCTGCAGATTGGCCCCCAGCATACCCTGGCGCCACATCAGCCAGGTGACCGCATGATCGAACGGCGCCTGCAAACGATGCGCCTGCACCTGGTCGCGCCCAGGCAGGGTGTCGAGCATGGACTGGGCCATCAAGGCCACCCCTGCCCCTGCGATCACGCACGCCAGCATGCTCTGGTATGACTCGATCTCCATCACCCGCCCCATGGGGGTGTGGTCATGGGCATACCAGGCCTCCAAGCGCATGCGGTAGGAGCAGCCCTGCCGGAAAGTGAACACTGCACGCCCCGCGACGTCCCGCGCGCTGAGAACTGGCGGATGTTCCGGGCGGGTGATCAGCACCAGCACCTCCTCGCACAACGGCACGCCATCGAGCCCGGCTAGGCTCAGCGGACCGTCCACCAGCGCTGCGTCCAACCGGTGGGCCAGCAACCCCTCCAGCAATTCACCACTGGGCGCGGCTTGCACCTGCAGGTTCACCGCCGGGTAGGTTTGGTGATAACGCGCCAGCAATGGCGGCAAATGCGTCGCCGCGGTGCTGTACATGGTACCGAGGACGAAGTCGCCAGCCGGTTGGCCGCCCCGCACCGCAGCGACCGCCTCATCGCGCAGGGTCGACAGACGATTGGCGTAGTCCAGCAGGACCTTGCCTGCCGGAGACAACTGCAAACGCTGGCGCTCACGCACGAACAGTTCCACCCCCAGTTGCTCTTCCAACTGACGCAGACGCGTCGACAGGTTAGAGGGCACCCGGTGCAAGCGCTCGGCGGCACGCGTGACCGATCCTTCCTCGGCTACGGCCTGGAAGATACGCAGTTGGCTGAACTCCATTACATTCTCCAAAACAGAACAACTTTATCATCATTATTCAATTTTATTGAAAGTAAATCCTCCCTAACCTGCCCCCATCACTTTCGTCTGGCAGGAGACGCCGCCATGTCCCCGTTCGTACAACTGCTGGCCAGCGCCATGGCCTTGATGATGGCCATGGGTATCGGCCGCTTCGCCCTCACCCCGCAACTGCCACGCCTGATTGCCGAAGGTCAGCTCGACCTGACCGCAGGCGGCCTGGTCGCAGCAGCCAACTACCTGGGCTACTTTCTCGGCGCGGTCGACGGCATGTTCGCCCGTCAGCCGGGCCAAGTGCGCCTGCGTCTGCAGGCCGGCCTCTGGCTATGCGTATTGCTGACCCTCGCCTCCTGGACTGCCGATGGCTTCTGGGGCCATATGCTGCTGCGCTTCGGCACAGGGGTGGCCAGCGCCTGGGTGTTGGTGATGATCACCAGCCTCAGTCAGCAAGTGGCCACCACCTACGGCCGTCCTCGCCTCGGCGCACTGGTATTCGCCGGGCCAGGCGTGGGTATTGCCGTAACCGGCCTGCTGGCCCTGGGCGCACACCTGCTGGGCCTGGGTTCGGCGGCCCTGTGGCTGATCTATGCGGTGGCGGCGCTGGTCATGCTGTTGGCCGTATTGCCCTGGCTGCCGCGGCCGCAAGCCACGAACGTGCCGTCGGGCACGACCGACAGCGCTACTGTGCGCACCAATGGGATTGGGCGGCTGGGCGTGATCTACGCCCTGTATGGCATCGGCTACATCCTGCCAGCGACCTTTCTGTCACAGATGGCCAGCCATCAATTTCAGGGGCACTGGACGGCCGATCTGTTCTGGCCGGCGTTCGGCCTGGCGGCAGCGTTGGGCGTGGTGCTGGTCAGTCTGAGGCGCCCCGCCCGGACATCCGCCTGGCTGAGCGCGACCTTGTGGTTGCAGGGCCTGGGTGTACTGGCATGCTTGCTGGGCGATGGTCTTGGCCTGGCCTTGGGCGTGCTGCTGTGTGGCGCACCCTTCCTGGCGTGTATGCAGTTGGTGATGCAACGCTCGCGGGAGGTGGCGCCCCATGCGACCCAACGTAATGCCGGCCTGTTGACCGCCTGTTTCGCGTTGGGGCAGCTCAGCGGCCCGCTGCTGGCAGCAGTGAGCACTCACTACTGGGGCGGGTTGCAGCCTGCCTTGATACTCGCCGCAGGCGGGCTGGGGCTGGCCGGTGTGTTGGCGCTGACCGGCATCAGCGCCCCGCAGGTCAGCACGGCCAGGGCCTGCGCCAGTTCTTGAGGTCCGATCGAATTCGCGCGATCAGCCCACGAGTCTGCGCAACTGCTGACGCACCCAGGGTTCGGCGCTGACCAGGATGACTCCGCCCAAGACCATCAATGCGCCCAACACGAAGTTCAGGCTCAAGGGCTCACCCAGCAACAGCACGCCAAAGGTCACGCCGAACAGCGGCGTAATGAAGGAAAACACCGCCAGATTGGACGCCAGGTACTTGCGCAGCAACCAGAACCAGGTCAGGTAACTGATGAAGGACACCACCACCGCCTGGAACAGCACGCTGCCAACGGCTACCGGCGTGAACGCAACCCT
The DNA here is from genome assembly GCF_051913525.1 of Pseudomonas sp. PKS. Classification (NCBI taxonomy): domain Bacteria; kingdom Pseudomonadati; phylum Pseudomonadota; class Gammaproteobacteria; order Pseudomonadales; family Pseudomonadaceae; genus Pseudomonas; species Pseudomonas sp. PKS. The sequence continues at coordinate 39,336 of NZ_JBEGDO010000015.1, forward strand.
GCCGATCTGGCCACTGACCAGAGCAATCAGCAGCAACCCGACAAAGCCCACCAGCAACTGATAGAACAGAGTCAGGTCGGCCGGGGCTTCCGACAGTCGCGATCCACGCACCACCACGGTGGTCGCGCCCCAGGCCAGGCCCGCCAGCACGCCCAAGGCGTCACCGAGCAACATGCGCCCATCCAGTTGGCTCAGCGACATTCCGCCGGCAAACGCCGTGGCGATCCCGGCGAAAGCCAACAGGATGCCCAGCCACTGCAGCAGCCGCAGGCGCTCGCTTGGCAACGTGAAATGCAACCCCAGGGCCGTGAACACTGGGGCGGTGTAGAGAAACACCGACATGTGCGCCGCCGATGTCAGCTTCAGCCCCTCGGCGATGAACAGGAACTCCAGGCCAAACAAGGCGCCGGCCAACAAGCCCGCCCGCCAGGTGCTGCCCACCATGGACCAGCCGCCCCGCCAGCAGACCAGCAGCCCCACCAGCACCGCGGCGATACCGGAACGCAGCGCCGCCTGCATCACCGGCGCTATATCGCTGGCGGCCCATTTGATCATCACCTGCTGGCTGCCCCAGATCAGGCACAGGCCCAACATCACCTGCAACGCAAAAGCATCCGGGTTCTTGCGGGCCGTGCTCATGGGCGGCCCCCGTGGTCTATCGATGGCATGGGCGAGGTCCTGTCTCTGGCAACTGAGTACCGATTATCGGGTTTGCCGGGGTGCCCATGCCAGTCTCAAAACGACCTCAAGCGATTTGTGCCTGGGTGGCCACCTGCTCGAAGGTCGCCTCGTCCAGAGCGTCGTCCTGTTCGTCCAGCACCTGGCGCGGATGCTCGAACCCCGGAATGCTGCTGTCGATCAGGCTGAGCAGGCGCGAACCCCGCTCGGTGAGGACGAAATTCTCGCCGTTACCGCCATTCTCCTCCGGACGGCTTTCGATGTAACCGCGCTCGAAGAGGATCTTCTCGTACTCGCAGGCCCGCGTCTTGAGATGATCCAGATCGCCCACCGGCTGACCGGCGGCGGCCAGGGCAGCCGCATGCTGCTCGGCATAGGGACGTGGCGTGAAGCTGTGGCCCGCGCTGTTCTGCACTTCATGCAACAAACGTTCGATCAGGTCCCAGTCGTAGGTGCTCATGTGGTGGCCTCCCGCGGTGAACGTGTGGGGTACACAGCATGGGACCGGTAAGGGTTGGTGGGTGTTCCGGCTAATTCTGATGGCTAACGCCAGTGGGACATACAGCGCACTGTCCAGAGGCAATGCCACCCATCCCATTTCGCTGAACTTCCAGAGTTCCCGTCTTTCAACCGCGTACACCCCACTCCGGAGAAAAAGGATGAAACGCTTACTGCCCATCATGTGCGCGAGTGCACTGCTCTACGCCCTGCCCGGCTGGGCCTGCACACCGGAAGAAGCGACTCAGAAACGCGAGGAGTTGGCCGGGCTGGTCACCCAGTTGACGGAGCAGAATCCGCAGAAGGCCAAGGAAATCAACGAGGAGTTGCAGGGGATGGATCTGGGCACGGCCAGCAAGGACCTGCCGGACAAGTGCCAGCTGATCGACAAGCGAATCCAGGAGCTCAAAGCTGCAGAGAAAAAGGCAGACTAGCCGCTGTGGCGTGCTCCAGGCCCTTTCGCGGTAAACCCGCTCCCGCAGCTGAGAATCAGCTCAACCGTTGGGAGCGGGTTTACCGGCGAAGGGCCGCGCAGCGGCCCCGATGAGCTTACTCTGCCTTCGGTGCGCGCTTCTTGAGCGGGGCCATGCCATCGGCGCTGGCCAAAGGCGCCTTGGTCTTGGGCTTGGCGGTCGGCTTGCGCTTGGCGGTTGCGCCTTTCTTATCGCCCGCCTTCTTCTCGATCTTTTTCTTCTTGGTACCGGCAGCCTTGCCCGAGGCCTTGACCTTCTTCGGCCCGCTGTAGGTGCCTTTGACTTCCTTGATGACCCGGCGCTCGAACTGCTGCTTGAGGTAGCGCTCGATGCTCGACATCAGGTTCCAGTCGTTGTGGCAGATCAGCGAGATCGCCAGGCCCTCGGCACCTGCGCGCCCAGTACGACCGATGCGGTGTACATACTCGTCGCCACTGCGCGGCATGTCGAAGTTGATCACCAGGTCCAGACCATCGATGTCCAGGCCGCGCGCGGCCACGTCGGTCGCCACCAGGACCTTGGAACCGCCTTGCTTGAAGCGGTCGATCGCCAGCTTGCGGTCCTTCTGGTCCTTCTCGCCGTGCAACACGAAGGCCTTCACGTCCTTGGCCACCAGGTGACCGTAGATCCGGTCGGCCAGGGCGCGGGTGTTGGTGAAGATGATCGCCTTCTGGTAGGTCTCGTTGGCCAGCAGCCACTGGACGATCTGCTCTTTGTGCTGGTCGTGATCGGCGGTGATGATCTGCTGGCGGGTGCCCTCGGAGAGCTGCGAGACGCTGTTGAGCATCAGGTGCTCCGGATCCTTGAGCACCTTGCCGATGATGTCGCGCAAGGCTGCGCCACCGGTAGTGGCGGAGAACAGCAGGGTCTGCTCACGGTTTTCGCATTCTTTGCACAGGCGCTCCATGTCCTCGGCAAAGCCCATGTCGAGCATGCGGTCGGCCTCGTCCAGCACCAGCACCTGGACATGGGACAGGTCCAGGTTGCCGGCGTTGAGGTGTTCCAGTAGACGCCCCGGGGTACCGATCAGTACGTCTGGGACCTTGCGCAACAGCGCGGCCTGCTCCTTGAAGTCCTCGCCACCGGTGACCAGGCCCGACTTGACGTAGGTGAACTGGGAGAACCGCTGCACTTCCTTGAGGGTCTGCTGGGCCAGCTCACGGGTCGGCAGCAGAATCAGCGCGCGGATCTCGACGCGGCGCTCGCGCAGATCGACCAAGCGATTGAGCAATGGCAGCACGAAGGCGGCGGTCTTGCCGCTGCCGGTCTGCGCGGTCACCCGCAGGTCACGCCCTTGCAGGGCCAAGGGAATGGCCGCTGCCTGCACCGGAGTCGGCTCGACAAAGTTCAGCTCGGCCACAGCTTTGAGCAGGCGTTCGTGCAGGGCGAATTGGGAAAACACGGATGTACCTCGGGCAGTCGCTGGAAATTCAGTTGCATAGGGTAACGTTTTCCATCGCTGGCGCCGAATTTCTTTTGGCAACTTGTTGTCGATCCGCGCTCTAATGGGCCTCGTTTTCGCAACACAGACCCTGCTATTACCCTCATGGATATACAACGACTCTGGAACGACGCCCTGGACCTCTGGGGCACCCTCGATCAACACCCCATGCTGCATGCGGCCCTAGGCCTGACGGTGCTGCTGTTGATTTCCCTGATCATCGGCCGCCTCGCGCGCTTTCTGATGCTGCACGCCAGCCGACTGCTCGCCCGGCAGCAACCGCTCAAGTGGCTCGATGACCTTCGTCACAACAAGGTCTTCCACCGCCTGGCCCAAACCACCCCCTCGCTGGTGATCCAGTTCGGCCTCAAGCTGGTGCCGGAGCTGGGCGACACCGCCCAGCATTTCCTCGGCAACGTCGCCCTGGCCTTCACCCTGCTGTTCATGACCATGGCCGTCTCCTGCCTGCTCGATGCCCTGCTGGACATCTACGCCCGAACCGAGCACGCCCGCACCCGTTCCATCAAGGGCTACGTGCAACTGGCCAAGATGATGCTGTGGATCTTCGCCTCCATCGTCATCGTCGCCACCCTCATCGACCGTTCGCCGCTGTTGCTGCTGTCCGGCCTTGGTGCCATGTCGGCGGTGCTGCTGTTGGTGTACAAGGACACGCTGCTGTCGTTCGTCGCCAGCGTGCAGCTGACGAGCAACGATATGCTCCACGTCGGAGACTGGATCGAGATGCCTCAGGTGGGCGCCGATGGTGACGTGGTGGACATCACCCTGCACACGGTCAAGGTGCAGAACTTCGACAAGACCATCGTCTCCATCCCCACCTGGCGATTGATGAGCGAGTCCTTCCGCAACTGGCGCGGCATGCAGCAATCGGGTGGGCGCCGCATCAAGCGCAGCCTGTTCATAGACGCTGCGGGCGTACGCTTCCTCACCCCGGAGGAGGAGCAGCGCCTGGGCCAGGTCCGCCTGCTGGGTGACTACCTGGCGCACAAGCGCAAAGAGTTGAGCACCTGGAACGAGTCCCTCGGGCCGGTGGCCGCACTGTCGGCCAACCGTCGCCAGCTGACCAATATCGGCACCTTCCGCGCCTTCGCCCTGGCCTATCTGCAGAATCACCCCGACGTGCAGCAAGGCATGACCTGCATGGTCCGCCAGATGCAGGCCACCGCCGAGGGCGTGCCGCTGGAGATCTACTGCTTTACGCGCACCACTGCCTGGGGCGAGTACGAGCGGATCCAGGGCGATATCTTCGACTACCTGCTGGCCGTGTTGCCGGAGTTCGGCCTGAGTCTGTACCAGCAGCCAAGCGGCAACGACATGCGAGTGGGCCTTGCTGGCAGGCCCCATTCCGTACAGCGGATGAGTGAGCTCACCGAGGCTTGAAGCCTGCAGAACGGGGCCGCGCTGCGGCCCCAACGAGCCCGGACACTGTCAGCCAGATGCTGTTGCCGGGCGCTGCAGACCCAGCCGGCTCATCCAGACCGACGCCAGAATCACCGCCCCGCCAATGAACAGCCGCCCCAGCGGCTCGTCCTGATTCCAGATCAGCAAGTTGAGCAGCAAGCCCACGGGCACATGCAGATTGTTCATCACCGCCAGTGTGCCGCCACTGACCAGGCACGCCCCCTTGTTCCACCAGTACAGCCCCAAGGCGGTCGGGAACAAACCGAGGAACAACAACACCAGCCATTGCACATCGGTGCGCGGCAGGTGCTGGGCGTTGCCGAACAACACGAAGGCCGGCAGCACGACGATCAACGCCCCGAGGTAGAAGTAGCCAAAGCGCCGGTAGTGCGGCAGATCGCTGGGATGCCGGGCGACCAGGTGGCGATAGAGCACCTGGCCAGCGGCATAGGTGAAGTTGGCCAACTGCAGCAACAAAAAGCCCATGAAGAACTCGCCACTGATGCTGTCGAAGCGGATCACCGCGGCACCGGCCACCGCCACCAGCGCAGCCAGCAAGGCCCAAGCGTTGAAGCGGCGGTTGAGCGCATCTTCGATCAAGGTCACATGCAGCGGCGTGAGGATGGTGAACAACAGCACTTCCGGCACCGTCAGCACGCGGAAGCTCAGGTACAGGCAGACATAGGTGATGCCGTACTGCAGCGCCCCGATCAACAGCATCGCACGCATGAAGCGCGGCTCCACCTGGCGCCAGCGAGTCAGTGGCAGGAACACCAGCAGCGCCAGCACCACCCGCGCTAGCACCGCGAAGTAGCTGTCCACGTTGCCGGCCAGGTAGACCCCGATCAGGTTGAAGGAGAACGCCTGGATCAGCGCGACGATTATCAGATAGCCCATGATTGCCTCTCGTGAATCAAGGCGGCGACCTTAGCCGGTTGGCCTGCCGTCGTTCAACCATCAGGGCTTCGGCTAGCGCTAGGAACACAAGGCAGTGGCCTCGGATGACGCGGCAAAAAAAAGCCCGGCCATCACATGGCCGGGCGGATACACCCAAAGGAGCGACAGGTGTCAGGGGGTTGGGAATGCGTTGCGGGTCAGGCCACCGCCGCCAGTTTGGCCTTGGCCTGGTTCAGGCCCTTTTCGTGGAAGTCGCTGCTCATGTTCAGGCCTTCGGCGTGAATGAAGTCCACGTCGTGAATGCCGATGAAGGCCATGACCTGGCGCAGGTACGGTTCCTGGTGGTCGGTGCTGGCACCGGCATGAATGCCGCCACGGGCAGTCAGGACAATGGCGCGCTTGCCGGTCAGCAGGCCCTGCGGGCCGGTCGGGGTGTACTTGAAGGTGATGCCGGCACGCAGTACATGGTCCAGCCAAGCCTTCAGCGTGCTGGGGATAGTGAAGTTGTACATGGGCGCTGCCATGACCAGCACGTCAGCGGCCAGCAGTTCGTCAGTCAGCTCGTTGGAACGGGCCAGGGCCTCCAATTCGGCTGGCGAGCGCTGCTCCTGCGGCTTCATCCAGCCACCGAGCAAGTCGGCGTCCAGGTGCGGCACCGGGCTGACGGCCAGGTCACGCACGCTGATCACGTCGCTCGGATGAGCGGCCTGCCACTGCTGGATGAAGTCGCGGGTCAATTGACGGGAAACGGAATCCTGCTGGCGGGCGCTGCTTTCGATGATCAGTACGCGGGACATGGGAGCCTCCATCGGCAAACAAGGGGATGCGATTCGATGGAGGTGAGATTAAGACTTGACCTATCGATAAAAAAGCGTAAAAAGTGGGTTCAATATATCGATTAATCAGTTCATTCAGCTTTGCAGCTCAATGCAATGCGCAGCTTGATGATCTCCCGGTTAAAGGTGGCCGTGACATCGCGGCTCTTGCCCGCCGGCACGTTCACCCGTCGCACCCGCGGCGCTTCGGGTCCATTGCGGAAGGTCACCTTGCACGCCGCCGGGACCTGCCCATAGTTGTTCAGGGTGATCGAGCCGATACTGCGCGCGGTGTCGTAGGTGGTGTAGTCGAGCTTGACCCCGTCCACGTCCTTCTCGACGTCGATGGGGTAATAGGCCATCGCCCCGAGGGGCAGGCACATCAGCAATGCCGCACAACATTTCTTCATAGGGCGCTCTCCTTGACAGAGCGCAGCTTAGGACAACAGGAGCCGAAGATGAAAGCGCCACGCGTAACCCTGGATCAGTGGCGAACTCTCCAGGCAGTGGTCGACCATGGCGGATTCGCCCAGGCCGCCGAGGCCCTGCACCGCTCGCAATCGTCGGTGAGCTACACGGTCGCGCGCATGCAGGAGCAACTGGGCGTACCACTGCTGCGCATCGATGGCCGCAAGGCGGTACTGACCGAAGCCGGCAACGTGCTGCTGCGCCGCTCGCGCCACCTGGTCAAGCAGGCCAGCCAGCTCGAGGACCTCGCCCACCACATGGAGCAAGGCTGGGAAGCCGAGGTGCGCGTGGTGGTCGACGCCGCCTACCCCAGCGCCCGCCTGGTCCGCGCCCTGAGCGCCTTCATGCCGCAGAGCCGGGGTTGCCGCGTGCGCCTGCGCGAGGAGGTGCTGTCGGGCGTCGAGGAAGTCCTGCACGAGGGAATCGCGGACCTGGCCATCAGCAGCTACAGCATTGGCGGCTACCTGGGCGCCGAGCTCAGTTCGGTGGAATTCATCGCCGTTGCCCACCCCGATCACAGCCTGCATCGCCTGGGGCGGGAAATCACCTTCCAGGACCTGGAAAGCCAACTGCAAGTGGTTATCCGCGACTCCGGTCGCGCCCAGCCCCGGGATGTCGGCTGGCTCGGCGCCGAGCAACGCTGGACCGTCGGCAGCCTGGGCACCGCCGCCACCTTCGTCAGCAGTGGCCTGGGATTTGCCTGGCTACCACGGCACATGATCGAACGCGAGCTGCAAGAGGGCGTGCTCAAGCCTTTGCCGCTGGATCAGGGTGGCAGCCGTCATCCACTGTTCTACCTTTATTCGAACAAGGACAAGACCTTGGGTCCGGCCACGCAGATCCTCATCGAGCTGCTGCGCAACTTCGACACAGCGCCACTGGACGTGCCCTTCGCAGCCCCCCCGCAAGCCTGAGAGGACCGCGCCCATGGCCTATTTCGAACACGAAGGATGCACGCTGCATTACGAGGAATACGGCCAGGGCGAACCACTGGTGCTGTTGCACGGACTGGGTTCAAGCTGCCAGGACTGGGAGCTGCAGGTCCCGGCACTCAGCCGAAACTACCGGGTGATACTCATGGACATCCGCGGCCACGGGCGCTCCGACAAACCCCGTGACGGCTACCAGATCTCTACCTTCAGCGCTGACCTGCTGGCGCTGCTGGAGCACCTGCACACCGGCCCCGTGCACTTCGTCGGCCTATCGATGGGGGGCATGGTGGGTTTCCAGTTCGCCGTCGACCACCCCGCCTGGCTACGCAGCCTGTGCATCGTCAACAGCGCACCTGAGGTCAGGCGCAACTCCGTCGCCCACTGGATCTGGTGGATCAAGCGCTGGAGCCTGGCCCGCATCCTGAGCGTCGAAACCGTCGGCAAGGGCCTGGCCGAACGCCTGTTTCCCAAGCCTGAACAAACCGAGCTGCGCCACAAGATGGCCCAGCGCTGGGCACGCAACGACAAGCGCGCCTACCTCAAGAGTTTCGATGCCATCGTCGACTGGGGGGTGCAGGAACGCATCGGGCAGATCCACTGTCCCACCCTGGTGATCGCCGCCGACCATGATTACACCCCGATACAACTGAAGGAGCGCTATGTCGCCCTGATGCCCCAGGCAACACTGGCGGTCATCGAGGATTCGCGGCACGCTACGCCCCTGGACCAACCCGAGGTCTTCAACCAGACCCTGCTGCGTTTCCTCGCAGCCGCCTCCACCCCTCAAGGATCTTTGAGCCCATGCTGAAAAAACTTCTGCTCACCGCCTGTTCGGTCGCCTTCGCCACCAGCGTCATGGCCTCCGACAAGACCCCTCACGTCCTGCTGGACACCAGCTTCGGCCAGGTCGAAATCGAGCTCAATGCCGAGAAGGCGCCGATCAGCACGAAGAACTTCCTCGAGTACGTCGACAGCGGCTTCTACAACAACACCATCTTCCACCGCGTGATCCCGGGCTTCATGGCCCAGGGCGGCGGCTTCACCGACCGGATGGTGCAAAAGCCGACCCGCGACCCGATCCGCAACGAAGCCAGCAATGGCCTGGCCAACACCCGCGGTACCCTCGCCATGGCCCGCACCTCGGACCCGAACTCGGCCACCAGCCAGTTCTTCATCAACGTGGCCGACAACGACTTCCTCAATCCAGGCCGTGACCGTGGCTACGCCGTGTTCGGCAAGGTGACCAAAGGCATGGAAGTGGTCGACCAGATCGTCAATTCGCCCACCACCATCAAACAAGGCATGCGTGACGTGCCGGCGGACCCTGTGTACATCAAGTCCGCCAAACGCATCGACTGACCGAAGGTCTCACAAGGACGTGAAACCGCCTCAGGGTCGGATGGAACAGGAGTGTGCCCATCATGCTGTACCGCCGTTTCGAGCAACTGATCGACATCTTTCGCGAGGCGCCGAGCGAAGCACCGCCAAGCCAGGTCTGGCCGTTCTATCTCTATTACCTGCGCCAGGTCTGGCCCAGCTTCGTCGCCCTGCTGATCGTAGGCCTGGTGGCCGCGCTGATCGAAGTGGCCATGTTCAGCTACCTGAGCCGGATCATCGACCTGGCCCAGGCTACCCCGGGCAGTGAATTCTTCAGCCTGCACAGCGGCGAGCTGGTCTGGATGCTGGTGGTGGTCCTGGTGTTGCGGCCGGTGTTCTTCGGCCTACACGACCTGCTGGTGCACCAGACCATCAGCCCGGGCATGACCAGCTTGATCCGCTGGCAGAACCACACCTATGTGCTCAAGCAGAGCCTGAATTTCTTCCAGAGCGACTTCGCCGGGCGTATCGCCCAGCGCATCATGCAGACCGGCAACTCCCTGCGCGACTCTGCCGTCCAGGCCGTCGATGCCCTGTGGCACGTGCTGATCTATGCAATCAGCTCGCTGGTGCTGTTCGCCGAGGCCGACTGGCGCCTGATGCTGCCGCTGCTGACCTGGATCGTCTGCTACATCGGCGCGCTCTATTACTTCGTTCCGCGGGTCAAGGAGCGCTCGGTGATTTCCTCCGACGCCCGCTCCAAGCTGATGGGGCGGATCGTCGACGGCTACACCAACATCGCCACCCTCAAACTGTTCGCCCATACCGACTACGAGCAACAGTATGCCCGCGAGGCGATCAGCGAACAGACCGAGAAAACCCAGCTGGCCGCACGGGTCGTCACCAGCATGGACGTCGTCATCACCGGCCTGAACGGGCTTCTGGTGGTGGGCACTACAGGCCTTGCCCTGTGGTTGTGGAGCCAGTCGTTGATCACCGTCGGTGCCATTGCCCTGGCCACGGGCCTGGTGATCCGCATCATCAACATGTCCGGCTGGATCATGTGGGTGGTCAACGGCATCTTCGAGAACATCGGCATGGTCCAGGACGGCCTGCAGACCATCGCCCAGCCGGTCAGCGTCACCGACAAGCCCAATGCCCCTGCACTGAAGGTCAGCCGTGGCGCCGTGCATTTCGATGACGTGAGCTTCCACTATGGCAAGGGCAGCAAAGTCATCGACGGGCTGAACCTGGACATTCGCCCCGGCGAGAAGATCGGCCTGATCGGCCCGTCCGGGGCGGGCAAGTCGACCCTGGTCAACCTGCTGCTGCGCCTGTACGACGTGCAGGGCGGGCGAATCACCATCGATGACCAGAACATCGCCGAGGTCAACCAGGCCAGCCTGCGCGCCCAGATCGGCATGATCACCCAGGACACCTCGCTGCTGCATCGCTCGATCCGCGACAACCTGCTGTATGGCCGTCCGGACGCCAGCGAAGCGCAGGTCTGGGAGGCCGTGCGTCGGGCCCGGGCCGATGAGTTCATCCCACAACTCTCAGATGCCCAGGGGCGCACCGGCTTCGATGCCCATGTCGGCGAGCGTGGGGTCAAGCTTTCGGGCGGGCAGCGGCAACGGATCGCCATTGCCCGGGTACTGCTCAAGAATGCGCCCATCCTGATCATGGACGAGGCCACCTCGGCGCTGGACTCGGAGGTCGAGGCGGCGATCCAGGAGAGCCTGGAAACCCTGATGCAGGGCAAGACGGTGATCGCCATCGCCCACCGCCTGTCCACCATCGCACGCATGGACCGGTTAGTGGTACTGGACAAAGGGCACATCGTCGAAAGCGGCACCCATGCCGAGCTGCTGGCCCAGCATGGGCTGTATGCGCGGCTATGGCACCACCAGACCGGAGGGTTCGTCGGGGTGGATTGATCGCCGCAACTGCGCCCGTTCGCGGGTTTACCCGCGAACAAAGGGCCAGGCGGCGGCGCTCAATCCTTGCGATAAGGCAACATCCCCCACGCCTCTTCGGCATAGGCCTTCACCCCTGCCCGCTCCTGCTCGAGAAAATCCTCGACCGCCCGACGCAACCCCGGATGCAACAGGTAATGCCAGGAACGCGTCAGCACCGGCTCAAACCCGCGAATCAGCTTGTGCTCCCCCTGGGCCCCGGCATCGAACCGCTGCATCCCTTCGCTGATGGCGAAGTCCATGCCCTGGTAGAAACAGGTCTCGAAATGCAGGCGGTCGAACTCAGCCAGGCAGCCCCAATACCGGCCGAAGAGGCTGTCGCCACCGACCAGGCTCAAGGCCATGGCCACATCCCGCCCTTGCTGGCGCGCGATGACCACGCGCACGGCCTCGGGCATGCGCTCTGCCAGCAGGCTGAAGAAGTGGCGGGTCAGATAGGGCGTACGACGGCGCACCGCGTAGGTGTTGGCATAGCACAAGTAGACGAAGTCCCATTGCACCTGGCTCAGCTCATCGCCACGGTACCAGTGGAAGTCGATCCCCTGCCCCGCCACTTGCTCACGCTCCTTGCGCATCTGCTTGCGCTTGCGTGAGCTGAGGGTGTCGAGGAAATCCTGGAAGTCCCGATAGCCACGATTGTGCCAATGAAACTGGCAGCCCAGGCGCTCCATCCAGCCCGGCACCTCGGCGATCTGCTCATCCAGGGCACGGTCGGTGAAGTTGATATGAGCGCCTGAGAGCTCTCCCTTGACCAGATACTCAGGGATGGCCTGAAGCAACAACAGGCCATCGGCGCAGTCTGCCGCCAGCAGGCGTGGGCCGCTCACGGGGCTGAAGGGCACCGCGCCGAGCAGCTTGGGATAGTAGGGAATGCGTGCACGCTCGCAGGCATCGGCCCATCCCTGGTCGAACACGTATTCCCCGAACGAATGCCATTTGCGATACGCCGGCAATACCGCGCGCACCTGTCCTTCACGCTCCAGCACCAAGTGCTCGGCGGCCCAGCCCGTGGCAGGAGCAACGCTGTCGCTGTCTTCCAGAGCGCTGAGAAAGGCATGGCGCAGGAACGGCTGGCCCTCGGGGACCAAGGCGTCCCAGGTTGCCGCCGGCAGGTCGTGCAAATGAGCAAGGCTGTACAGGCTGGTCACGATTTCGACTCGCTGCAAAGAGATGGCCAGTATCCCGGATGTGGGCCCCCGCACTCAAATGCAGGGGCACTTGGATCCCACGCACTTAACCGCAGTGCCACCAAATAGACATTATTCTGTCATTCCCCCTCGCAATACTTGCGCCTGTTTTTCGGAACCCCAGCAGCCTGTCTATTCAGGCCCTTTCCGAAGACATGCCAACTTGGGGGTGGGCGCCAAAGCCTCCCCACTTTTTTCCAACAGGGAGAACCTTATGCGTCTTGTTTCTACACTTACCGGAGTCAGCCTCACCGGCATGATGCTGGCACTGAGTGCTCCGGCCAGTGCTGCAGTCGACGCCAAGCTGCTCGAAATGCTCCGCGCCAACGGCTCGATCAACCAGGCGCAGTACAACGAACTGCAGGCCGATCTGGCCAAGGAAACCAAGGAAAAGGCAGAGCAGAAAGCCCAGTCCGAGCGCCTGAGCTCCTTCGAACAGAAAGTGGCCTGGGCCGCCAAGACCCAGATCAAAGGCGACGTGCGCCTGCGCTACGAAGACGTCAACGTCGACAACCCCAACCTCAACAGCCCCAACCAGGACCGCGAGCGCGTCCGTGCCCGTGTGGGCTTCTACAGCGAGATCAACCCGCAAGTCGATGCTGGCGTGCGCGTGGCCACCGGCAGCAGCGCCGATGCCCGCTCCACCAACCAGAGCCTGGACAAATACTTCGAGAAGAAATCGCTGTGGGTCGACCTGGCCTACCTCGACTGGCACCCCACTGCCGTGCCGAACCTGCACCTGATCGGCGGCAAGATGATGCAGCCGTGGGTGAGCATGGGCGACATCATCTGGGACAGCGACATCAACCCTGAAGGCGTGGCCGCTACCTACAAAACCAACCTGGGAGCCGCCGAGCTGTTCGGCAGCGCTGGTCACTACACCCTCAAGGACAACGTTGACGGCGACGGCGTGCAGTTCAAGCACGACGCGCAGCTGTACCACGGCCAGTTGGGCGCCCGCTTCAATGCCGCCGACACCGTCAAGGTCACCGTGGGCACCAGCATCTACGGCTATGACAATGACAAGGACGCAGCCCCACTGCAGGCCTTCGGCAACACCACCAACGAGTTCAACCTGGTGGAAGGCTTCGGTCAGGTCGACTTCACCGGTTTCGCAATCCCGCTGTCCGCCTATGGCCAGTACGTGAAGAACACCGAAAGCACCGACGGCGAAGACAAGGCCTGGCTGGCCGGCCTGAAGACCAAGCTCGGCGCCTGGAGCCTGGATTACAACTACCGCGACGTGCAGCGTAACGCGGTGGTCAGCGCCTTCACCGACTCCGACTTCGGTGCCGGCTACACCGGTTCCCGTGGCCACAAGTTCAAGGTCGGTTACGAAATCGACAAGAACTTCTCCTTGGGCGCGGCCTACTTGATGGCCAAGACCGACCTGTCCCAGTTGCCGAACAGCAATGCCGACGTCGACACCCTGCAGGTCGACCTGGAAGCCAAGTTCTAACCGCAAGTTCCCTTGCGTTGTTCAGGCGGAAAGTGCCGACCCCATCCGGCGCTTTCCGCTTTTTTTATAGGCCATTCACGGATAAACCCGCTCCCACCGATACGACACTGCCCGTCAAAGGCGGCGCTGTGCGGGTGGGAGCGGGTTTACCCGCGAAAAGACCTACGCAGGGATCAGCGCTTGCGCAGGATCACACTACCGATCGAATAGCCTGCGCCAAACGAACTCAGCACACCCAGCGCCCCCTTGGGCAGATCATCCTGGTACAGGTGGAAGGCAATCACCGAACCTGCCGAGCTGGTATTGGCATAGCGATCCAGGATCACCGGCGCATCTTCCTCGGCCACATCGCGGCCAACCAGCTTCTTGACGATCAGGTGGTTCATGCTCAGGTTCGCCTGGTGCAGCCAGAAGCGCTTGACATCGGTGGGCTGCAAACCGTTTTCGCCCAAGTGCTGGCCGATCAGTTCGGCGACCATCGGGCACACTTCGCGGAACACCTTGCGGCCTTCCTGGACGAACAGTTTGTCCGGCGCCCCGATGCCCTCCTCCGCCGCGCGGTTGAGGAAGCCGAAGTTGTTACGGATGTTGTTGGAGAACTGGGTCAGCAGCTTGGTGCTGACAATGTCGAATTGATGCTTGGAGGTGGCTTGGTCGGCACGCTCGATCAGCACCGCAGTCGCTGCGTCGCCGAAGATGAAGTGGCTGTCGCGGTCGCGGAAATTCAGGTGGCCGGTGCAGATCTCCGGGTTGACCATCAGCACCGCCCGCGCCTGGCCCAATTGCACGCTGTTGGCGGCGGTCTGGATGCCGAAGGTGGCCGAGGAGCAGGCCACGTTCATGTCGAAGGCAAAGCCCTGGATGCCCAGGGCCTGCTGCACCTCGATGGAAATGGCCGGGTACGGGCGCTGGAGGTTGGAGCAGGCGACGATTACCCCATCGACATCGGCCGCCGTACGGCCGGCGCGCTCCAGAGCCTGGCGAGCAGCCGCCACGGCCATCTCGCAGAGGATCGACGGCTCGTCGTTGGAGCGCTCCGGCAGGCGCGGCTTCATGCGCTGCGGATCGAGGATACCGGCCTTGTCCATGACGAAACGGCTCTTGATGCCAGAAGCCTTCTCGATGAAGGCCGCATCGGACAGCGGTGCCGCTTCGACCTCGCCGCGCTCGATGGCGACTGCGTTGTCTTGATTGAACTGCTGGGCCCACGTATTGAAGGACGCCACCAGTTCTTCGTTGGAAATGCTCTGGGCCGGGGTGTACAGGCCGGTGCCGCTGATCACGACGTTATGCACGGTCGTTCCTCTGGTCAAAGGCCACCACCACACGGCGCCGGCCGGAAAAGGGCAACATAATGGCACTTTAGTGCCAATTTGTAGGCGAGGGTTTGCCCCTCGGTCACGGAGCGAACCTGCACCCACAAAACCTGCGGGTGCGGGCGCGTCCCGCGATGGGTCGCACAGCGGCCCAAATTCCCACAAGTTTGCCACATTTCCCGGGGTTTAGGCTTCCACCTGCCCCCACTGTTTGCTCAATCGCTTGTCGGAAACCGGTACCTTGGTACCCAACTGCTGGGCAAACAACGACACCCGGTATTCCTCCAGCCACCAGCGGTACACGGTCAGTTGCTCGTCACGCTTGCCCTCCTGGGCATGCTTGTCGGCCCGAGCCTTGTATTGCGCCCACAGATTGGCCAGCTCGCCACTCCAGACACGGTCCTTCTGCACTTGGGCGCCAAGCTTCTCCAGACGAAGTTCCACCGCCTTGAGGTAACGCGGCAACTCCTTGAACCACGCTGCCGGTGTTTCGCGGACAAAGCCCGGATAGACCAGGTTGGCCAGTTGTTGCTTGATGTCGTTCAGGGCCACTGCCTGACTCAGGTCGATCTTGCCCTTGAAGCGCTTCTGCAAGCCGTGCCACAGCTTGAGCACCTCCAGGGTCTGGCGGGCCAAGCGTTCGGCATGCTCGGCCCAACTGCCACGCTTACGCTCGGCAAGGCCGGCCAGGGCAGCGCCGTCTCGCGGCAGCGGCGCCTCGCCTTCGAGGATGCAGCTGTCCAGGCTGGCCAGCAGAATGTCCTCCACCAACGCCTCGACACGCCCCAACTCGCGGTACAGCAAGCCCAGCTCGGTCAGCCCCGGAAGCTTACTCCGCAGGAACTTGGCAGGCTCGGCCAACTGTTGCAGCAACAGCCGCTGCAAGGCACGGCGATGCTGGAACTCGGCTTCGGCCTGAGTCGAGAATCGCCCTTCACGCACGGTGCCGGCCTCTTCCACCAAGGCCGGATAGACCGTTAACGACAGGCCGGCGATCTTCTGCTGGGCCGTTTGCGCCACTTGAGAGAACGCCTTGGCCTGCACCGGTTGCTCGGCTTTGTCGTTGCGCGGCATGGCCAATGCCGCCTGGCTCGCGGCGGCAAAGCGCGCCGTCAGCTCGGCCAGGTCACGACCTTCGCCGAGGAACTTACCCTGGCCATCGACCACTTCGATGTTCATGCGCAGGTGGCCCTCGACCAGCCCGGCAGCTTCTGCCCAGGCCTCGTCGGACACCCGAGCGCCCGTCATGCGCAACAGCTCCTGACCCAACGACTGAGGCAAGGCGCCCTCGCCGAATGTCATGCGCGCCAGGGCGGCCTTGACGAAGTCCGGCACCGGCACGAAGTTCTTGCGCAGGGCCTTGGGCAAGTTGCGCACCAAGGCCACGCACTTGGCCTCCAGCAGACCTGGCACCAGCCACTCCAAGCGCTCGCCCGGCAGATTCGGCAATAGCGGTGCCGGGACCCGCACGGTGACGCCGTCTCGCGGATGACCCGGCTCGAAGTGGTAGGTCAGCGGCAGACGCAGGTCGCCTACCTGAAGGCTGTCGGGATACTGCGCGGCCGTAACCTCGCTGGCCTCACGGGCCAGCACGTCCTCTTCGCGCATGATCAGCAGGTTCGCATCCTTCTGGCTGTTCATCCGGTACCAGCTGTCGAAGGTCGCAGTCTGGTGGATTTCTGCAGGCAAACGCGCCTCATAGAAAGCATAGAGCGTTTCTTCGTCGGCCAGGATGTCGCGCCGACGTGCCTTGGCCTCCAGCTCGTCAAGCTGTTCGAGCAGGCGCTTGTTGGCCGTCAGGCACTTGGCCCGCGACTGGATCTCGCCGCCGACCAGGCCTTCGCGGATGAACAGCTCGCGCGAGGCGACCGGATCGATCGGCCCGAAATGCACAGGCCGGCGGCCGACCAGGATCAGCCCGTACAGGGTGATCTGTTCGTAGGCCACCACCTGGCCGCGCTTTTTCTCCCAGTGCGGCTCGAAATGGTTCTTCTTGACCAGGTGCGTGGCCAGCGGCTCGATCCAGTCCGGTTCGATCTTGGCCACCATGCGCGCATAGAGCTTGGTGGTTTCCACAAGCTCGGCAGCCATCACCCATTGCGGACGCTTGCGACCGATGCCCGAGGACGGGTGGATCCAGAAGCGCCGCTGGCGAGCGCCCTGATAGTCGCCCTCTGCGGTCTTGTGGCCGATCTGGCTGAGCAGGCCACTGAGAATGGCCTTGTGCATGCGCGGGAAATCCGCGGGCTCTTTGTTGACCGCCAGTTGCAGGTCGCGGCAGATCAGCGCCAGCTGGCGATGGGCGTCGCGCCACTCGCGCAGGCGCAGGTAATTGAGAAAATGCTTGCGGCACCAGTTGCGCAGCGGGTTGGCGGTCAGCGCCTGGCGCTGTTCCTCGAACCCGCGCCACAGGTTGACCAAAGCCGCGAAGTCGGAGTCAGGATCCTTCCACAAGGCATGGGCCTGGTCGGCGGCCTGCTGGCGTTCCGGAGGACGCTCGCGCGGGTCCTGCACCGACAGGGCGCTGGCGACGATGAGCACCTCCTGCAGGCTGCCCTGGCGAGCGCCTTCGAGCAGCATACGCCCCAAGCGTGGGTCGATCGGCAGGCGCGCCAACTGGCGGCCCAGGGGTGTCAGCTGGTTCTCGCGGTTGACCGCCGAGAGCTCCTGCAACAGGTTGAAACCGTCGCTGATGGCTTTGCCGTCCGGCGGCTCGATGAACGGAAACGCATCGATGGCACCCAGACGCAGGTGCAGCATCTGCAGGATCACCGCGGCCAGGTTGGTCCGCAGGATCTCCGGGTCGGTGAACGCGGGACGTGCGTTGAAGTCCTCTTCGCTGTACAGACGCACGCAGATGCCCGGCTCGACCCGGCCGCAACGGCCCTTGCGCTGGTTGGCACTGGCCTGGGACACCGCTTCGATCGGCAGGCGCTGGACCTTGGCGCGGTAGCTGTAGCGGCTGATGCGCGCGGTGCCGCTGTCGATCACATAGCGGATACCCGGCACGGTCAGCGAGGTTTCGGCAACGTTGGTGGCCAGCACCACCCGACGCCCGGTATGGGGCTGGAAGATCCTCTGCTGCTCGGCCGGGGTAAGGCGTGCATACAGCGGCAGGATCTCGGTATGGCGCAATTGGGCCTTGCGCAGGATCTCGGCGGCATCGCGGATCTCACGCTCGCCCGGCAGGAACACCAGCACATCGCCAGGGCCCTTGCCCTCGCTGCGTTCGTGATGGGCCAGCTCATCGAGGGTGGCGAGGATCGCCTGGTCGACGGTCAGGTCGTCCTCGACCCGGTTGCCCTCTTCGTCCTGTTCGCTGGTCAGCGGGCGGTACCAGGTTTCCACCGGGAAGGTACGGCCGGACACCTCGATGATCGGCGCACCATCGAAATGCTTGGAGAACCGCTCCAGGTCGATGGTCGCCGAGGTGATGATCAGCTTCAAGTCCGGGCGACGGTGCAGGAGCGTCTTGAGGTAGCCGAGCAGGAAGTCGATGTTCAGGCTGCGCTCGTGGGCTTCGTCGACGATGATCGTGTCGTAGCGCTCGAGAAAGCGATCATGCTGGGTTTCAGCCAGCAGGATACCGTCGGTCATCAGCTTGACCAGGGTGCCCGCGTCGCTCTGGTCCTCGAAACGCACCTGGTAGCCCACCAGAGCGCCCAGCGGTGTGCCGATTTCCTCGGCCACCCGCGCCGCGACGCTGCGCGCGGCGATCCGGCGGGGTTGAGTATGAGCGATCAGGCCATGCTGACCGCGGCCCATTTCCAGGCAGATCTTCGGCAACTGGGTGGTCTTGCCCGAACCGGTCTCGCCGGCAATCACCAGAACCTGGTGCTCGGCCAGGGCCTTCTTGATCTCGTCGCGCTTGGCGGCGATCGGCAAGCTGTCGTCGTAGCGGATGCTCGGCACGCTGTGCTGGCGCGCGACAACCTGGGCACAAGACGCCTGGACCCGCTCCACCCATTGGGCAAGCTTGGCCTCGTCGGGGCGCTTGCGCAGCTCGTGCAGTTGCCGCCGCAGCCGATGGCGATCGGCAATCATGGCGTGGTCGAGGTTCTTCAGCAGTTGATCGATGGCGTGGTCTGTCATGGGGCTTTTTGATGATGCAGGTGAGCCTGCTTTTTCATGATCGGCATTCGGAAAGTCGGGCGATTGTCGCAGATTTGCAGGTTCTCTGCTGCCTATGCGGGCCCCTTCGGGTAAACCCGCCCCCACAGCAATCGCACAGGGCTTGGATCCTGCCCGGTACCTGCAGGAGCGGGTTTACCCACGAAGACGCCAGCACGAATGTTTAGCCAATCACGGAATGAAGGTTGCCAATCACTGCTTTAATCAACCTTATGCCCCGTGTGAGTATCCACTGATGACCTGCCCTCCGAGCAATGCGCGCCCTACCCTTCCCAAGGCCCGGGCCCGCGCCGGCGAAAACCCGCTGGTACATGTCATCCTCGCCTTCTGGGCCCTGTGGCACTGCCGCCACGCTCGCCCACCGGATACTTCGTTCGCGCCTCACTGATCCAGCCCTGGCCAACCTTGGCCGGCATTTTCAGACCGACTCGCCGCCTAGCCGTGGCGGTCCTGTGCGCCTGCGGGCGCGAGCGAACATCATGCATTTTGCCAACCCCGAGCAAGCCCGTCGCTTTTTGGCCGACAACCCCGATATCGAATTGTTCGAGCTGTTCATCCTCGATGCCAACGGCGTGCCCCGCGGCAAGCTGCTGCACCGGGACGAACTGCTGGCCGTCTATGAAAGCGGCCGCCCGCTGCCGAGCACCATTCTGGGCCTGACCTTAAATGGCGACGATGTGGAAAACTCCGGCCTGGTCTGGGATGTCGGCGATATCGATTGCCGCGCCTACCCTCTGGAAGGCAGCCTGGTGTGCCTGCCCTGGCGGCGCGTGCCGACCGCCGCCGTGCAGGTCAGCATGCACCCCAGCCAAGGGCTACCTGCCAGCGTCGCCGACCCGCGCCATGTGCTGATCCGCACGCTCGATGCGCTCAAGGCCGACGGCTATTACCCGGTGATGGCCTGCGAACTGGAGTTCTACCTGCTCGACCAGCAGCGCGACGCCCAGGGGCGCCCGCAACCGGCGCTGGACAATGACGGCGGTCGCCCCCGCACCACCCAGGTCTATGGCTTGCGCGAGCTGGAGCAGATCGAGCCGTTTCTCGCCGACCTGTACGCCGCCTGCAAAGCCCAGGGCATCCCGGCGCGCACCGCCATCTCCGAATATGCGCCGGGCCAGGTGGAAATCACCCTGGAACACGGCGATGCACTGCAGGCCATGGACCAGGCCGTGCGTTACAAACGCCTGGTCAAGGGCATCGCCCATGCCCACGGCATGCAGGCCTGCTTCATGGCCAAACCTTTCGCCCACCTGGCCGGCACCGGCATGCACATGCACCTGAGCCTGGCCGACGCCGAGGGCCGCAACCTGTTCGCCAGCGATGACCCCGCCGGCACCCCGCTGCTGCGTCAGGCGGTGGGCGGGATGTTGCGCCACCTGCGCGAGTCGCTGTTGTTGTTCTGCCCCAACGCCAACTCCTACCGGCGTTTCCAGGCCAACAGCTATGCGCCGCTGGCGCCCACCTGGGGGGTGGACAACCGCACCGTGAGCCTGCGCGTGCCGGGCGGGCCTGCCAACAGCCGGCATGTGGAGCACCGCATTTGCGGCGCCGACGCCAATCCTTACCTGGCCGCCGCTGCGATCCTCGCCGCGACCCATCAAGGGGTACGCGAACAACTCGACCCGGGGGCCCCGATCGAGGGCAACGGTTACGCCCAGGCCACCGAACACCTGCCCACCGAATGGCTCACCGCCCTCGAGGCGCTGGAGCATTCGAGCTGGGCCCGAGAAGCACTCGGCGAAGCCTTCCTCGGCGTCTACCTGAAGGTCAAGCGCGCCGAGTATCGCCAGTTCATGGCCGAAGTCGGCGAACAGGACTGGCGCTGGTACCTGCACCAGGCCTGAGCCCCTATTCACAGTAAGGAACGAACATGAACTCAGCAGTGAACAATGGGCCGGCCCAACGGGCGCCGTCCTACTACACCGCCACCCTCAACGACCCGACCCAGTACCCCACCCTGACGGGCACCGAGCAGGTCGACGTGGCCATCATCGGCGGCGGTTTCACGGGCGTCGCCACCGCCGTGGAACTGGCCGAACGCGGCCTGAAGGTGGCCATTGTCGAGACCAACCGCATCGGTTGGGGCGCCAGCGGACGCAACGGCGGTCAGGTCACCGGCAGCCTGTCGGGCGACGAAGCCATGCGCACGCAGATGCGCAAGCGACTGGGTGAAGACGTGGACGACTTCATCTGGCACCTGCGCTGGCGCGGCCACGAGATCATCGAGCGGCGCGTAGCGCGCTACGGCATCGACTGCGATCTCAAACGCGGGCACCTGCACGCAGCGATGAAGCCTTCGCACATGGATGAACTGCAAGCGAGCTACGACGAAGCCCAGCGCCGTGGCATGGGCGACCTGGTGCACCTGCTCGATCGCAATGCGGTCAGCGAACACCTGCAAAGCCCGCTGTACCTGGGCGCACTCAAGAACCGGCGCAACCTGCACCTGCATCCGCTCAACCTGTGCCTGGGCGAAGCGCGCGCAGCCCATAGCCTGGGCGCACTGGTGTTCGAAAATTCCGAGGTACTGGAGATCGTCCATGGGCCGCGCCCGGCGGTGGTCACCGCCCGGGGCCGGATCGAGGCGCGCCAGGTGCTGCTGGCCGGCGATGTCTATCACAAGCTGGAAAAGCGCCAGCTCAAGGGCAAGATCTTCCCGGCCATGGGCGGCATCGTCACCACTGCGCCGCTGGGTGAGCTGGCCGACCAGATCAACCCCCAGGATCTGGCGGTGTACGACTGCCGCTTCGTCCTCGACTACTACCGCCTCACGGCCGACAAGCGCCTGCTGTTCGGCGGTGGCGCCAACTATTCGGGCAAGGATTCGCGGGACATCGAAGCTGAGCTGCGCCCCTGCATCGAGCGCACCTTCCCGGCGCTCAAGGGCGTGCCGATCGAGTTCAAGTGGAGTTGCGCGATGGGCATCGTGGTCAACCGCATTCCGCAGTTGGGCAAGCTGTCGGACAACGTCTGGTACTGCCAGGGTTACTCCGGGCACGGCATCGCCACCAGCCACATCATGGGCGAGATCATGGCCGAGGCGCTGACCGGGACGTTGGAGAAGTTCGACACCTTCGCGGCGTGCAAGCACATCAAGGTGCCGATGGGGGACTTGCTGGGCAATCCGCTGTTGGCGGCGGGGATGTGGTACTACCAGATGCTCGAGAAACTGCGCTGATCACTGAGGGCTGCTTTACAGCCCCAGGATCCGAACCTTGGTCGCGCAGGGCTGCAATGCAGCCCTGCTTGAGCAACGTCAGGCGATTTTCTTCAGGCCCTGCTTCTTGAGCTCTTCATCACGCAGCTCACGGCGCAGGATCTTGCCGACGTTGGTGGTCGGCAGCGCATCGCGGAACTCGATGTGACGAGGGACCTTGTAGCCGGTGACGTTGGCGCGCATGTGCTCCATCACCTGCTCCTTGGTCAGGGTCATGCCCGGCTTGACCACGATGAACATCTTGATCACTTCGCCCGACTTTTCGTCCGGCACACCGATCGCCGCGCACTGCAGCACACCCGGCAGACTGGCCAGCACATCTTCGAGCTCGTTCGGATAGACGTTGAAACCAGAAACCAGAATCATGTCCTTCTTGCGATCGACGATGCGCATGTAGCCATCAGGCTGGATGACCGCGATATCGCCAGTCTTCAGCCAACCGTCCTGGTCGAGGATTTCGGCGGTGGCCTCTTCGCGCTGCCAGTAGCCCTTCATGACCTGCGGGCCCTTGACGCACAGCTCACCGACCTCGCCCAGGCCCAGCTCGCGACCGCTATCGTCGATCACCTTGCACAGCGTCGAAGGCACCGGGATGCCGATGGTCCCGACCTGGTTGGCCTCGGCCGGGTTGACCGCTGCGACCGGGCTGGTCTCGGTCATGCCATAGCCTTCGCAGATTGCACAGCCGGTGACGGTCTTCCAGCGCTCGGCCACGCTCAGTTGCAGGGCCATGCCACCGGAAAGGGTGATTTTCAGCGCCGAGAAGTCCAGGGCGCGGAAGGCGTCGTTGTTGCACAGGGCAACGAACAGGGTATTGAGGCCGACGAAACCGCTGAACTTCCATTTGCCCAGTTCCTTGACCATCGCCGACAGGTCACGGGGGTTGCTGATCAGCACGTTGTGGTTGCCGATCAGCATCATGGCCATGCAATGGAAGGTGAAGGCATAGATGTGGTACAGCGGCAGCGGGGTGATGAGGATCTCGCAGCCTTCCTGCAAGTTCGCCCCCATCAGGGCTCGACATTGCAGCATGTTGGCCACCAGATTGCGGTGGGTCAGCATGGCCCCCTTGGCAACCCCGGTGGTGCCGCCGGTATACTGCAGCACCGCGACGTCGTTCGGTTGCGGGTTGGCCTCGGTCACCGCGCCGCCCTTGCCCAGCGCCAGGGCATCGTTGAAGCGTACGGCGCCGGGCAGGTTGTAGGCGGGCACCATCTTCTTCACGTACTTGATCACGCTGTTGATCAGCAGGCGCTTGAGCGGTGGCAGCAAGTCGGCCACTTCAGTGACGATGACGTGCTTGACCTGGGTCTTTGGCACCACCTTCTCGGCCAGGTGCGCCATGTTGGCCAGGCACACCAAGGCCTTGGCGCCGGAGTCGTTGAACTGGTGTTCCATCTCCCGCGCGGTGTAGAGCGGGTTGGTGTTGACCACGATCAAACCTGCGCGCATGGCACCGAACACGGCCACGGGGTATTGCAGGACATTGGGCAGTTGTACGGCAATCCGATCACCCGGCTTGAGGTCGGTATGCTGTTGCAGCCAGGCGGCAAAGGCGCCCGACAGGGTGTACAGCTCACCATAGGTGAGGGTCTTGCCCAGGTTGCTAAAGGCCGGTTTGTCGGCAAAGCGTTGGCAGGATTGCTTGAGCACCGCCTGGATATTGGGGAACTCGTCAGGATTGATTTGCGCCGTTATCCCGGCTGGGTACTTATCCTTCCAAAAATTTTCGATCATGGAAGCCCGCTCCTTCAGCAACAGCGAATTCGTCACGCATTACGCGTTTATTATTGATATGGGATGACGGCTCATTGCAAACCGGATCATCTGAAAGCGCGCCGAGAGTAACAGCTTTGCCAGGGGTCGCCTAGAGCCCAAAACAGCCCAGACGGTCACAAAAATGACTCAAAGAAATATACCGGTCATTTTTAGAGTATTTATCCAAAACGTCGCAATTCAAGCCGAAAACGGCAGGATAGAGCACTTGCACACCGCCCTCTCCTGCCGTTCGAAAAGGCCTTGGGCAAATCAGGCAATATCCCGCAGCTCACGGCGCAGAATCTTGCCCACCGGGGTCATGGGCAGTGAGTCGCGCAACACGATGTACTTGGGCACCTTGTAACCGGTGAAGTTGGCCTTGCAGTACGCCTTAAGCTCCTCGACGCTCAAGCCTGCTTCTCGCGGCACCACGAACAGCTTGACCGCCTCGCCGGAGCGCTCGTCGGGCACACCGATGGCTGCGCAGTTGGCAACCTTGGGGTGGCCCATGACCACTTCCTCGATCTCGTTGGGGTACACGTTGAAGCCCGAGACGATGATCATGTCCTTCTTGCGATCGACGATCCGGGTGAAACCGTCCGGGTCGATCACGGCGATATCGCCCGTCTTGAGCCAACCGTCGGCATCCAGCGTCTGTGCAGTGGCCTCCGGTTGGCGCCAGTAGCCTTTCATGACCTGCGGGCCCTTGATGCACAACTCGCCCCGTTCACCCAGGGACACCTCGTTGCCCTCGTCATCGATGACCTTGAACGCCGTGCCCGGCACCGGGATACCCACCGTCCCAAGACGCGCCAGCGCGCCGTAAGGGTTGGTGCTGGCGACCGGGGAAGTCTCGGTCAGGCCGTAGCCCTCGACGATGCGACAGCCCGTCAGGCTCTCCCAGCGTTCGGCCGTGGCCTTGACCAAAGCCGTGCCTCCGGAGTTGGTGACCTTGAGCGAGGAAAAGTCCAGGGACTTGAAGCCGGGATGGTCCATCAGGGCAACGAACAGGGTGTTCAAGCCAAGCAAGGCGGTGAAACGCCACTTGCCCAGCTCCTTGATGAAGCCGGGGATATCACGGGGGTTGGTGATCAACACGTTGTGGTTGCCGGTGACCATCATGCACATGCAGTTCGCCGTGAAGGCATAGATGTGGTACAGCGGCAGCGGTGCGATCATCACCTCCTGGCCGTCCTTGATCAGCTTCTGCCCATCCGGGCCATGCTGGGAGAAACAGGCCAGCACTTGCAGCATGTTGGCCACCAGGTTCCCATGAGTGAGCATAGCGCCCTTGGCCAGCCCCGTGGTGCCACCGGTGTACTGCAGCACCGCGACATCATCGAGGCTCAGTGGCACCGGCTTGGGCACCCCCGACCGGCCCTGGCGCAGCACCTGCTTGAAGGATATGGCCTGGGGCAGCCGGTAGGCCGGCACCATCTTCTTGACCTTGTCGACCACGGTATTGACCAGCCAGCCCTTGGCGGCCGGCAGCAGGTCGCCCATCTTCGCCTCGATCAGGTACTCGATGTCGGTGTCGCCCAGCACCTCCTGCACCCGCTTGCCGAACATGTTCAGGTAGACCAGGGCGCGGGCACCGGAATCCTTGAATTGGTGGCGCATTTCTCGCTCGGTGTAGAGCGGGTTGGTGTTGACCACGATCAGCCCGGCACGCATCGCGCCGAACACGGCAATGGGGTATTGCAGGACGTTGGGCATCTGCACTGCGATGCGATCACCCGGAACGAGGTCGGTGTGCTGCTGCAACCAGGCGGTGAAGGCAGCGCTGTAGCGCTCGAGGTCGCTGTAGCTGAGGGTCACGCCCAGGTTGCTGAAAGCCGGCCGGTCGGCAAAGCGCTTGCAGGAACGCTCGAACACATCGACGACCGATTGATAAGCAGTGATCTCGAGGGTGGAAGGCACGCCCGCCGGGCGTTTGTCATTCCAGAAGTCGGCTTGCATCTTGTTGTTGTTCCTCTGCCATGCGCTGTCCCTGACCTGCCTGCCCAAGCTCGCGAACGGGCAAGAAGGCGTTGGATCGACGTTAGCAGGTAAGCAGGAGACGGCATATACGCCAAGTGCCGCCATTAACATTGTGAATCTTATTTGTGCCCTTCCTGCAATCAGGCCCATTGGGCATACACTGTCTGCAACCCATGAGCCAAGGACTCGCCATGCCCCATGACGCCTTCTGGCTGCCCGCCAGCGAGCATTGCAGCCTGTATGTCCATCAGTGGCTGCCGACAACACCGGTCAAGGCCGTGGTGCTGCTGGCCCACGGCATGGCCGAGCACGCCGGTCGCTACCAGCGCCTGGGGCATGCCCTGACCGAGGCAGGTTTCGCCCTGTTCGCCCCCGACCTGCGCGGCCATGGCCGCACTGCGGAGCTCGGCAATCTTGGCCTGTTCGCCCGCCATCATGGCTGGAACACCGTGGTCAACGACCTGGGCTTGCTGGCCCAGCACATCGGCCAGCAGTTTCCCGGCACGCCGCTGTTTTTGTTCGGCCACAGCATGGGCAGCTATATCGCCCAGGCCTACCTCATGCACCACAGCGCCAGCCTTCAAGGCGCAGTGCTCAGCGGCTCGAACTTCCAGCCGCCGCTGCTCTACCGCACCGCCGCGTTGATCGCACGCCTGGAAGCCTGGCGCCAGGGCTACCTGGGCAAGAGCGCACTGATCGAATGGTTGTCCTTCGGTTCGTTCAACAAAGCCTTCAAGCCCAACCGCACGCCCTTCGACTGGCTCAGCCGCGATGCCGAGGAGGTCGACAAGTACATCGCCGACCCCCTGTGCGGCTTTCGCTGCTGCAACCAGCTATGGATCGACCTGCTCCAGGGCCTGGCGCAGATCAGCCAGCCGAAGAACCTCGCACAGATCGACCCGAACCTGCCGATCCTGGTCCTTGGCGGCGAATGTGATCCGGTCAGTGCCGGCAAGCGTCTGAAGGATCTGGCCGACGCCTTGCGCGCGACCGGCAACCGCCATGTGCAGTTGCGCCTGTACCCTGCAGCGCGGCACGAAGTGCTAAACGAAACCAACCGCGACGAGGTCACCGCCGATATCCTCGGCTGGCTGGAGCAGGCGCTGGCCCTTGGCCGCCCTGCCCGCAGTGAATGATGTACACTTGCTCGTCCGCCCCTTAAGGAAGCCCCGATGTCCCAGGTCACCAACACGCCCTACGAAGCCCTCAAAGTCGGGCAGAAAGCCAGCTATGAAAAGTCCGTGGAAGAGCGCGACATCCAGCTGTTCGCCGCGATGTCCGGTGACCACAACCCGGTACACCTGGATGCCGAATTCGCCGCCAAGAGCATGTTCCGCGAGCGTATCGCCCATGGCATGTTCAGCGGTGCGCTGATCAGTGCCGCGGTTGCCTGCACCCTGCCAGGCCCAGGCACCATCTACCTGGGTCAGCAGATGACCTTCCAGAAGCCGGTCAAGATCGGCGACACCCTGACCGTGCGCCTGGAGATTCTCGAGAAGCTGCCCAAGTTCAAGGTGCGCATCGCAACCAATGTGTACAACCAGAACGACGAGTTGGTGGTCGAAGGCGTCGCCGAGATCCTGGCTCCACGCAAGCAGCAGACCGTCGAATTGGTCAGCCCGCCGAACTTCGTTGCCAGCTGATCGAGCCCGTCGACAGAACGCCTTCATGGGTGAACCCGCTCCTACAAGGCCAGCGCTGCCCTGAAAACCGTGGGCGCGGGTTCACCTGCGAAAGATTCACCCGCGCCGCCTAGCGATCCAGCTCCCGCAGACACCGCTCGATGTGCCGCCTCTCCGGCCCCTGCCGGGTAAGCGCCAGCGCCTGCTGCCAGGCTGTGCGAGCCTGCTCGTCCTGCCCCAACTGACGGTGCAGCTCCGCCCGGGCAGCATGGGCCAGATGATAGTCACGCAGCTCGCCACGCTGCAGAATCGCCTCGATCGCCACAAGCCCCGCCCTTGGCCCGTCCCGCCTGGCCAATGCCGCCGCCCGGTTAAGCTCGACCACCGGTGACGGCCAGTGCCGTTGCAATACATCGTACAACCCAACGATTTCCTGCCAGTCGGTCTGCTCGGGACTTGAGGCTTCGGCATGTACCGCGGCAATGGCCGCCTGCACGCTATAGGCTCCGAACTGCCGGCTGCGCAGTGCCTGCTGCACCAATTGGCAACCTTCGGCGATCTGGGCACGATCCCACTGGCTGCGGTCCTGTCGGTCCAGCACCACCAACTCCCCCGCCGCATCGCTACGTGCCTGCAATCGCGAGGCCTGCAGCAGCATCAACGCCAACAGCCCGAGCACCTCGGCATCCGGCAGCAACTGGGCAAGCAGCCGTCCAAGCCGGATCGCTTCGTCACACAACTCGCGCTGTATCAGGTCATCACCCGTGGAGGCCGAGTAACCTTCATTGAAGACCAGGTAAACCACTCGCAGCACGCTTTCCAGGCGCTCCGGCAGTTCGGCCAGTGCCGGTACTTGGTAGGGAATGCGCGCATCGCGGATCTTGGCCTTGGCGCGCACGATGCGCTGGGCGATGGTCGCCGGGCTCTGCAGGAAGGCTCGGGCGATCTGCTCGGTGGTCAGGTCGCAGACTTCACGCAGGGTGAGCGGCACCTGGGCATCGGCTGAAAGCGCCGGGTGGCAACAGGTGAAGATCAGCCGCAGGCGATCATCCACCAGGTCCTCCTCCTCGCCGGGGCCATGCCGTTGGTCCTCGAGCAACATGACCAGATCCGCCTGGGACCGGTCGAAGCGGGCGCGCCTGCGCAAGGCGTCGATGGCCTTGAAGCGGCCCGCAGACACCAGCCAGGCACGCGGATTGTCCGGGATGCCATCGCGTTGCCAACGCTCGACGGCAATGAAAAAGGCATCGTGCAGGGCCTCTTCGGCGAGATCGAAGTCGCCCAGCAGACGGATCAGGGTCGCCAGGATACGCCGGGAGTCCCGCCGATAGACCGCCTCGACCTCCCGCCGCACCTGCTGAGCATCAAGCATCAGTCCGGCATCCGCTGGGTCACCACCTCGACCAGCCGATCCAGGCTTTCGCCCCAGCCCTGGTAGAACCCCATCTCCTCATGAGCGCGGCAGTCGGCGGCGTTCCAGTGCAAGGCGCGCGCGGTGTAGCGGGTCTTGCCCTGTTCCTCATCGAAGGTGATCACGGCCGTCATGAACGCTTTGTCCGAAGGCACCCAGCCCGGCCCGAAGGCATCGGTAAACACCAACCGCCGTGGCGCGACGATCTCCAGGAACACCCCCTGGTTGGGATACTCGGCACCATCGGGGGCTCGCATCAAGGTCCGGAACAGCCCGCCCACCCAGAGTTGCAACTCGCACTCGGGGGTGGTCATGCCATGGGGTCCCCACCACTGCGTCAGCCACTGTGGCTCGGTCCAGGCGCGAAACACCTTGGCCGCAGGGGCGTCGATCAAGCGTGTGATGGACAACTCATGTGGCGACTGTTGCGGGCCGGGCTGTGCAAGGCTCATGCTGGTCGTTCTCCGTTATCAGGGTTGCAACTCACGTACCGGTCGTACTTCGACGCTACCGACTCGCGCCGCCGGAATGCCTTTGGCGATGTTCAGTGCCTCGTTCAGGTCGCGCGCATCGACCAGGTAGAAACCCGCCAATTGCTCCTTGGTCTCGGCAAACGGACCGTCGGTCAGGCTCATCCGCCCACCCCGTACGCGAACCGTGGTGGCGGTCTGCACAGGTTTGAGCGCCTCGGCCGCGAGCATTCGCCCAACCCCCTGCAGCGACTCGGCGTAAGCCATGCATTCGGCATCTTCAGGGCTGTCGGGCAGGCTGTGCAGCAGCCCTTCGTCACAATAGACCAGGCACAGGTATTTCATGGTCGTCTCCAATGCTGCGCAAAGGTGCGATTGCCGATGAGCGGCAGGGTCGTTCAAGGCTTGAGGTTGAACAGGGCTTTCTGGGTTTGCATGTCGAACGGTGCCGACCAGTGTTCATGAATGACCTGCCATTGTCCGCCACTACGACGATAGCCTACGGTGGCCCGCATGAAGCCGCATTGGCTCTCGTCATCCGAAGGGCCGCAGCGGTTGAGCCAATGGGCAAAGCCCAGGTCACCGTCGGCATGCACGGTCAGTTGCGCCAGTTCGAACACCATGGGCCCGGTGCAGAAGCTCATGCACATTTCCCAATGCGCCCGGTAGGCGGCCTTACCCTTGAATTGCAATGCGTTGATGGCATCGAAGGCGACGATGTCGTCAGCGTACGGCGCGCAGATGGCGTCCAGATCGCGCTCGCGCACGGCCTGCATCCAGCGTTCAATCAATTGGCTGAGTTGGGTTTCGGCGGTGTTCATCGGTGATTCCTCCAATCGGTCATGAGCGGGTGGCGCCTCAAGTTTCGGCGCCCTCATGACTGGTCGAATGGTGATTGGGGAAATCGACAAGGACGGAAAAAAATCAAAGCGCAGGGCTTGCAAGGATGAACTCACGGTACCCCGAAAGAACCACGTACCCGGCAAAGTAACAGAAGATCGCCGCCGACAGCAGGTACGACCACGTCAGCAGACGATCTCCCAGCAAACGCCCGCCGTGACTGGCGATAGCGCACAGGCCCAGGCACCACACCACTCCGGCCGCAAAGAAGCCTCCCAGGAACAGTCCGGCCTCCAGCGGCCCACCGGCACCGGAGCGGGAAATCAGCACCCCGCCCACCGCCGCGAACCACAGGATGGCACTGGGCGAAGACATGGCCAGGAACATCCCCCGCAAGAATTCGCGCCAGGCCGGCTCCACCACTGCCTGCCCACTGGCCTCCAGATGCCCACCGCGCCAGGCCGCCAGCAACATCTTCAGCGCGAACCACACCAGCAGGGCCGAGCCGCCCAGCCACAACGTCCAGCGCACCGCTTCGAACTGCAGCAGCACGGTCATGCCCGCCAGCGCGGCAACGGCATAGATCAGATCTCCCACGCACGTCCCTAGCCCCAGCCACACGCCTTGCATGAAACCGCGTTGCATGGCCAGGGTGATCATGGCGATGTTGGCGACACCGATGTCCAGGCACAGGGACAGGCTGAGGAGGAATCCATTCGAAAAGGGCATGGGAGACTCGGTCATGCAGGTTCAAGGAAAGGCGATTGTGCCTGAGCGCGTCATGGCGTGTTCAGATCTTTCGTGCCCGCAACCTCGCTTGAATATCCTCAAGCACCGAGCAGCACCCGCGCATAGCGCTCACGATCAATGTTCGCCCCGCTGAGCACCACCGCCACACGCTTGCCGGCCTGACGCGCGCGCTCCTGCATCAAGGCCGCCAGGGCCGCCGCGCCGGCACCTTCGGCGGTGTTGTGGGTGGCTTCGTGGTAAAGGCGCATGGCCTGGGCGACTTCATCGTCGGTGACGCGCACGATGCGTGCGGCGTGTTCATGAACCAGCGCGAAGGCATCGGGGTGGGGAACCCGGCAGGCCATGCCGTCGGCGAAGGTGTCGGCGGTCTCGGTGGTGACGATGCGCCCCTGCTCGAAGCTCTGGGCATAGGCATCGGCGGCACTGGAGACCACGCCGACGATCTGGGTCTTCAACCCCAGCAGGTTGCGCGCCTGGATCAGACCACAAATACCCGAACCCATGCCGATCGGCACATAGACGCAATCCAGGTCTGCTACAGCGTCGAACAGCTCCAGCGCATAGGTGGCCACGCCGCGCACCAACTCCGGATGGAAGGAAGGCACCATGGCGTAGCCCAGCGACTCGGCAAGCCTGGCGGCCTCTTCCCGGGCCACGTCGAAATCGACCCCGTGCTCCACCAGTTCAGCGCCTAGGGCACGCATGGCGGCGTTCTTTTCTCGCGAGTTGCCTTCCGGCACTACGATCACCAGCGGCACCCCAGCCTGACGCGCCGCCAGCGCCATGCTCTGGCCATGGTTGCCACGGGTGGCGGTGACCAGCCCTCGTGGTGGTTTGCCATTGGCCAACAGCGAACGGACATAGACCAGCCCGCCACGAACCTTGAAGGCACCGGTCGGCGCGTGGTTTTCGTGCTTGACCCAGACCTTGCAACCCAAACGGTCGGCCAAAAGCGGCCAGGCATGCTGCGGCGTGGCGGGAACGTGCTGGTGGACGAAATCGGCGGCTTCACGCAGGGCGGGCAGGTCGAACATGGGCGATATTCCTTCATCAACGGGAGATCGATCCTAAGCCCGACCCGATGCCCAGGTAAACCTTATCTGTCCATCGACAGTCTCAGCCCTGGCTGCAGCCCTCACCCATGGCGCGATACTGGATGGTGTGTACCTGGCCCTGGTGGTCTTCGTAGGTCATGGTGGCAGGCACCACCTCGCAGACGTTGGGGATGGTCGACAGGCTGATCACCCGCTTGATATCCAGGTTGGTGGAATAGTCGTACTGCTCGACTGCAGGTTGGGTGGTGGCGGTCTTGACCTCATCGGCGAAGGCGAACGAGGACATACCGACCAGTGCGAGAATCAGTAAAGCTTTCATGAGAGGTTGGCCTTAAAAGCAATCAACTCGATTGACTTCATATGCCGTGAATGGCGCGGAGAAGTTGTCATCAACTACGAAGATGACACGAAGTACCGATCCCGCTTCGTACTGCCGGGGGATGTCTGAAAGTCTACTCCCCACCTGAAATAGTTGAACCCCGAACTAGGACAATCACTCTTGCGAACCCTGCAACAATCTGCGAAAAAGCGCCTCCACGAAAACCGTTGCCCATGACCATGAATCCGCTCCATTGCAGCCCATTGGGGCCCCTTGAACGCAAGCTGCTCGATCACTTCTACCGCCAGCACGACTCTCGCATGCGCGCCGCGGGCGATGGCCAAGGGTGGGTGGCACGGGCGGGAGGTATCGTCGCGGGCATGAGCCTGAGCCCCGTGGCCCAAGGGCATTGGCTCACGGGCCTCTTCGTTGCGCCAGCGTGGCGTGGCCAGCAGGTCGCCTCGCAGTTGATCGAAGCGGCACTGCAGGCCACCTGCGGCCCGACCTGGTTGTTCTGCCATCCTGAGTTGGAGGCCTTCTACCAGCGCCAGGCCTTCACCCTGACAGATACGCTGCCCGAGGCACTGGCCTCACGGCTGGCGCGCTACCAGCGCAGTAAGCGCCTGGTGGCGATGGTGCGAGATCAATCTTCGCGCGCATCTAGCCCAGGGAACAGCACCTCGGTATAGCCGAACTTGCTGAAGTCCTGAATGCGCGACGGGTACAGCCGGCCAATCAAGTGATCGCACTCATGCTGCACGACACGGGCATGGAAACCGTCGGCAAAGCGGTTGATTGGATTGCCCTGGGGGTCGATGCCCTCGTAGCGGATGTGCTTGAAGCGCGGCACCACACCGCGCAGCCCCGGGACCGACAGACAGCCCTCCCAGCCATCCTCGACTTCCGGGGAAAGGGGCGTGATCACCGGGTTGAGCAGGATGGTCTGGGGGACGGGTTCGGCATCCGGATAGCGCTCGCTGCGCTCGAAGCCGAAGATCACCAGTTGCAGGTCGACGCCGATCTGCGGCGCGGCCAGGCCAACGCCGCCCACATGGCGCATGGTCTGGAACATATCGTCGATCAGCGCCTGCAACTGCTCGCTGCCGATCAGGTCCGCCGGTACGGGCGGGGCGATGCGCAACAAGCGTTCGTCGCCCATCTTGAGGATGTCACGGATCATCGGGGGTTCGGCTCACTCGGCTGGGGCTCGACAGGATGTTCATGGCCGAGCACGGTCAATGTCTCCTTGGAGGTATGACCTGCGGCTTCCTTCTCGCCAGGGTTCTTGCCTTCGGCCGACATGTGCTCGATCACCGCGTTCATCTCGGCACCGAGCAGCAGTACGGCGGCAGAAATGTAGAAGTACAGCAGCAGGACGATGATTGCCCCGATGCTGCCGTACATGGCGTTGTAGTCGGCGAAGGTCTTCACATAGTAACCGAATGCCAGCGAAGCAATGATCCACACGACCACCGCCAATACCGAGCCTGGGGTGATGAAGCGAAACTCCTGCTTCACGTCGGGCATGACGTAGTAGATCAGCGCCACCGCCACCATCATCAGGATGATGATCGCCGGCCAGCGCAGGATGGTCCAGACCGTGACGATCACCTCCTGCATGCCCACCTGGGCGGCGATCCACTCCATCACCTGCGGCCCCAGCACCATCAGCGCCGCCGTAGCCAGGAGCATGCCCGCGATGCCGATGGTGTAGATCACCGACAGTGGGATGCGCTTCCAGACCGGCCGGCCTTCGGGTACGTCGTAGGCGGCGTTCATCGCGCTCATCATCAAGCGCACACCGGCCGAGGCCGTCCACAGGGCGATGACGATACCCACCGAGAGCAACCCCCCCTTGGACTGCTGCAACTGGTCGATCACCGGGTTGACCTGCTCCAGGGCCTGGGGCGGCAGCACCAGCTCCGACTGCAGGCGCAGCCAGGAGAAGAAGTCCGGCAGGTGCAGGAAACCGATCAGGGCAATAAGGAACAACAGGAAGGGAAACAACGAAAACAGCATTTGGTAGGCCAGCGCCGACGCATAAGTGGACATCTCGTCATCGAGAAACTCGCGGACGGTGCGCACCAGCACGCGGTGCAGGGGCAAACCGCGCAGGTTGGGGAAAAACATAGCGTCTCCTTTCGCTGCAGGATCGTGTCAGGTGAAGGCCAGCCAATCGGGCAGGCACGTTTCAATGATGCAAGTCTAATAGACCACATCAGACACGTTGCAGCTCAACGCCAGGCCAACAAAAGAAAACAGCTACAAATGCCTGTAGGGGCGGGCTTGTCCAGCGATCAGGGCTGACGTGTCAGCACCTTCTTGTTAGGCCGGGCCGCTGATACCAGACTTGTTTGCCTGCACCCGGCCCCGCACAATACCAGGCCTTATCTCGCGTCAACCCGCAGGAACCTGCATGAAACTCGACAAACCCACCGCCATCGCCCGCCGTAACCAAGCGCTGGAGCGGCCGGTGCTCAACCGCGACAACACCCTGCTCGCGATCCTGGACCGCAAACGCAACCTGTGGTGGTTCGATGTGCCGACGGCGCTGCTGCGCAAAGGCCAGCCCGACTGGGTCAACCTGCTGCTGCACACCCCCGAGACCGATGAACTGCAGCACCTGAAGGTGCCGACCAACTTCCTGCGCGCTCACCAGGAGCAGATGGAAGTCCGTCATCCGGGCAAGCGGCGCTCGACCATCAGCCTGGCCCTGAGCGCCGACCGTGACTCGCTGCTGCGTGACACCCGCCCCGGTGGCGAGCAGCTGGACTTCACGCCCTTCCTGCAGGGTTGATCAGGCCCGTTCGATGCGATCGTCAAGGATGACGATGCGGCCTTGCTTGTAGAGGGCGCCGATCGCTTTCTTGAAGTTGCCCTTGCTGACATTGAACAGTCGGCTGATCACTTCAGGGTCGCTCTTGTCGCACACCTCGAGCATCCCGCCAGCCGCTTCCAGGCGCGCCATGATCTGCTCGGGCAGGCTGTCGACCAGGACCTTGCCCACCGGCTGCAGGCTCAGGGCGATCTTGCCGTCGTGGCGCACTTCCTTGATGTAGCCCTTCTCGTGCATGCCCGAACGCAGGAACTTGAACACCTCGTTCTTGTGGATCAAGCCCCAGTGGCGGTTGTTGATGATCGCCTTGAAGCCCATGGGCGTCTGCCCGGCCACCAGCAGTTCCACCGGCTGGCCGGCCTGGTAGTCGACCGGGGTGCGATCGAGGTAGCGGTCCAGGCGCGCGGTGGCGGTGATGCGACGGGTACGTTTGTCCAGGTAGACGTGCACCACGCAGTAGTCGCCGATCTTCAGCGGACGCGACTCCTCCGAATAGGGCATCAACAGGTCCTTGGACAGCCCCCAGTCGAGGAAGATGCCCGCGCCGTTGATGTCCTTGACCTTGAGGCTGGCGAACTCACCGACCTGTACCTTGGGCTTTTCGGTGGTGGCGATCAGCTGGTCTTCGCTGTCGAGGTAGATGAACACATTGAGCCAGTCGTCGATCTCGGCGTCGACGTCCTTGGGGATGTAGCGCTTGGGCAGCAGGATCTCGCCGTCCGCACCGCCATCCAGGTACAGGCCGAAGTCCGTGTATTTCACGATTTGCAAACTGTTGTAACGCCCAAGCAAAGCCATTTACGAAGATCCTCAAGACAAGGCGGCTATTCTACACCTGAACAGCCTTCGCCGCCTGGCCGTCCGTGCCCAGGAACCGACGGAGCCTCCCTTGCGTCCACTGCCTGCAAGCTCCAGCAAGGATTCGCCCATGCCCGTCACCCTACGCCCCGTGTTCTTCATCGCCCTGTGCCTGACCCTGGCCGTGGCGGCCTGCAGCCGCATCGACCTGGCCTACCGCAACCTCGACGTGCTGGTGCCCTGGTCCCTGAATGACTACCTGAACATGAACCGCCAGCAGAAAACCTGGCTCGACGAGCGTCTCAAGCAGCACCTGGCCTGGCATTGCAAGACGCAACTGCCCGGCTACCTGGAGTGGCTCGACCAGATCCGCCAGATGGTCACCACCGACCAAGTCACCGACCAGGCACTACTGCAGCGCACCACCGAGGCGCGCCAGGCCATCGGCCGGGTCGCCGAGGCGATCACCCCCTCCGCCACCCAGCTATTGCGTGGCATGAGCGACGATCAGGTCGCGCAGATGCGCCAGGCCTTTCTTGATGACATCCGCGAGCGCCAGGCCAACTATGTCGAGACGCCCCTGCCCAAGCAGATCAGCGACCGCGCCAAACGCATGGAAAAGCGCCTCGAACCCTGGCTGGGCGAACTCAACGCGCCTCAACGCCTGCGCGTGCTGACTTGGTCCCAGGCCCTCGGTGACCAGAATCGTCAGTGGATCGCCAACCGCGCCCACTGGCAGCAGCAACTGGTGCTGGTCATGGCTCAGCGCGACACGCCCGCCTTCGAACCCCGCATCGCGCAGTTGCTGCAACGCAAGGAAAGCCTGTGGAGCCCGGAATACCGCATTGCCTTCCAGCATTCCGAACAACAGGCCCGCAGCCTGCTGGTGGACCTGATGAAGCAGAGCACCCCGGTACAACGGCAGTACCTCCAGGAACGGCTGAGCAAGGTGCGCAACGACTTCACCGAACTCAAGTGCATGAAGGGGTAGCACCTTCGCTGTCGCCAGCCGCCATATAAAGTCGTAAGCGCTGGCGACAGCCTGCGATGGGCTGTAAGGCAGCCTCAAACGCTCACCGCGCCTTGCGCCGATACGGAAACACGTCGATGACCTTCCCGTCACGAATCGTCGCCTGCAGCCCTTTCCAGTAATCGGCGTCATACAGCTCGCCATGCAACCGACTGAACAGACGTCGCTGGCCGATGTCGGCGAACAGGAACGGCGGAAACTCCTCCGGAAACACATCGTGGGGCCCGATCGAATACCACGGCTCGCCGGACATCTCGTCCTCCGGATAACGCGGCGGCGGGATATGCCGGAAGTTCACCTCGGTCAGGAAGCTGATCTCGTCATAGTCATAGAACACCACCCGGCCATGACGGGTGACGCCGAAGTTCTTGAGCAGCATGTCACCAGGAAAGATGTTCGCCGCCGCCAGTTGCTTGATCGCCAGGCCGTAGTCCTCCAGCGCTTCCAGCACCTGGGCTTCGCTGGCCTGTTCCAGGTAAAGATTGAGCGGCGTCATGCGCCGTTCGGTCCAACAGTGACGGATCAGCACCGTGTCGCCTTCAAGCTTGACAGTCGACGGTGCCACCTCCAGCAGCTCGGCCAGGCACTGTGCTTCGAACTTGGCCTTGGGGAAGCGGAAATCGGCGAACTCCTGGGTATCGGCCATGCGCCCGACCCGGTCGACGCTTTTGACCAGACGGTACTTGTCGATCACCGTGGCCCTGTCCACGGTCTTGGACGGCGAGAAGCGGTCCTTGATGATCTTGAACACCGTGTTGAAGCCGGTCAGGGTGAACACGCTCATCACCATGCCCCGCACCCCAGGCGCCATGACGAAGCGATCCTCGGTACTGGCCAAGTGGTTGATCAACGCACGGTAGAACTCCGACTTGCCGTGCTTGTAGAAGCCGATCGAGGTGTACAGCTCCGCGATGTGCTTGCCCGGCAGGATGCGCTTGAGGAAATTGACGAACTCCGCCGGCACCGGCACATCGACCATGAAATACGAGCGGGTGAAGGAGAAGATGATCGACACCTCGGCCTCGTCGGTGATCACCGCATCCGCCTCGATGCCATGGCCCTCGCGGTGCAGCAACGGGATCACCAGCGGCCACTGCTCATCCGGCGTGTACAGTCGCCCCACCAGGTAGGCGCCCTTGTTGCGGTAGAGCACCGGCGAGAACAGCTCGACGGCCAGGGAGGGATCCTTGCAGACCCAGTCGGGCAAGCATTCGCGCAGTTGCTGCTCAAGACGTGCTACATCCCCGTCCAGATCGCCATAGGGCACACTGAACGGGTAATCGGCAAAGATCGAGCGCAACAGGCTCCGAACGCTGCCGTCAGGCTGGTAGATACGGGTCTGCGCGGCCCGCTCATGCCCGCGCATCGACGGCCGGGTGGTGTGGATGAACATGCAGCCATCGCTGATCAGGTCGTGGCTGAACAGGCTGCAGAAGATCGAGTTGTACCAGGTCTCGGCCAATTCATCGTCCAGGCGCGGGTCGATCAGACGGATGTAGGCGTTCTTCACCAGCGGCCATTGCTCGACATCCAACAGTACCGCCTCGGCAAAGCCATCGCGCAGCCAGCCATTGACCTCGACGACCTTTTCTTCATAGAGATTGATACGTGCCGCCGCAGCCTGCTGGATCTGCTGCCACAGCGCCTGTTCGAAACGCGCGCGCGCGCCCAGGGTGATGCGCCGGAAGTGTTCGCGGTAGTCGTCGAAACCATCGAGGATCATCCGGGCGATCTCGGCCGCCGGCCATGACTGGGACATGCAAGGGACTCCATGCGGGGGTTCAACACGCAAGCTTAGTTGCACCTGCTTTCGTCGTGCCCTTTTCACAGGCAAACCTGCTCCCGCAGGATTCTCACAACCCTGTGGAGCGGGTTCCCACGAAAGGCCGCGGACAAATTCACACAGCAAGAAAGGACAAGAACCGCGCTCATTCGATGGCGTACACTCGCGCCCTTGCCGATAGCTGGAGACCGCTGTGAGCCCCATCGCCCTTGCCCGCCTGCTGACCCTTGCCGCTGTCTGGGGGGCGAGCTTCCTGTTCATGCGCATCATCGCGCCGGAACTCGGCACCGTACCGACAGCGTTCTTTCGCGTCTCGATCGCGTGTCTGGGGCTGATCGCCATTCTTGCCGCAGCGCGGGTGCGCTGGGACTTCAACGGCAAGCTTGGCGCCTGCCTGGTACTGGGGATGATCAACTCCGGGATCCCGGCCACCTTCTATTCGGTGGCCGCGCAGGTACTACCCGCCGGCTACTCAGCCATTTTCAACGCCACCACACCGCTGATGGGTGTGTTGATCGGCGTGCTGTTTTTCCGCGAACCCATGACCCTGGCCAAGCTGTGCGGCATCTTCCTGGGGCTGTTCGGCGTCGGCATCCTCAGCGGTGCGGGCCCGGTGGCGTTGGATCTTGCCTTGTTGCAAGGCGCCATGGCCTGTCTGGCTGCGACCACCTGCTATGGCTTTGCCGGGTTCCTTGCGCGACGTTGGGTGAGCGACCTGGATAGCCGGTTGTCGGCCTTGGGCAGCATGCTCGGCGCGACCTTGCTGCTGACGCCGGTGTTCGCCTGGAGTGCCCTCACCCAGCCACCGGCCAGCTGGGGCGGTTGGCCTGTGTGGCTGTCGTTGCTGGGCCTGGGCCTGCTGTGCACGGCGTTCGCCTACATCCTGTACTTCCGCCTGCTGGCTGAGATCGGACCGGTCAAGGCCAGTACCGTGACCTTCCTGATTCCGGTATTCGGCGTCCTGTGGGGCGCCTGGCTGCTGGACGAGCCGCTGTCGATGGCGCACCTGTATGGCGGAGTGCTGATCGGCGTGGCCTTGTGGTTAGTGCTACGTCCGGCCAAAAAATAGGGCCATGGCCCTATCGCGGGACAAGGCCCTGCGTCTTGGAAATGGCGTACACCCGTTCGCGAAGAGGGCCGCAAAGCGGCCCTCGGTGCATCAGGCTTCAGCCGCACGCAATGCCGGCTTGCGGAACACGAACAGCAGGCCGACGACGATCAACCCCATCCCCAGCAGGCTGAGTGGCGCCAGACGATTACCGAAGATCAGATAATCCATCACGGCAGTCACCGCAGGCACCAGGTAGAACAGGCTGGTGACATTGACCAGGTTGCCACGGGCGATCAGGCGATACAGCAACAAGGTCGCCAACAGCGAGACCACCAGCCCCATCCATGCCAGCGCACCGATGAAGCTTGCGCTCCACTGCACCTGGAGCGGCTGAAATGGCGCGAACACTGCGCACAAGGCAAAGCCGGCCAGGTACTGCAACGGCAAGGTACCCATGGGGTTGTCGGTGATGCGCTTTTGCAGGATCGAGCCCAAGGTCATGCTGGCCAGTGCCAGCAGGGCGAACAGCATCCCAGCCAGGGATACCCCGCCCAGGTTAAGGCCCTGGTAGACCACCATCACCAACCCTCCAAGCCCCAAACCGAGCCCGAACAGCCGGCTCCAGGAACGCTGGCGCTCCATCAGCACCACAGTGAGGATCGGTTGAACGCCCATGACCGTGGCCATGATGCCAGGGGTGACGTGGGTGTTGAGCGCCAGCAGATAGAAGATCTGGTAAGCGCCCAACAACACGCAACCGGTACCCAGGGCGCGCAGCACGGCACCACGACCACGCGGCCAGCGCAACCCCAGCAGCGGGCTGACCAGCAGCAGGCCGGCAAGCGCCAGGGCCGAGCGTAGCAGGAGGAAGGCAAAGGGGCTGGCCTGGGCCAGCCCGAGCTTGGAGACGATCGCCCCGCTGCTCCACAGCAGGACGAACAGGCTGGTCGTGGCCGCCGAGGCCACGGATGCTTTGGAAAAGACAGACATGTATTGCCACCTGTATAGGGCAAATGAGCCGAACGGCAGGCTGTCGCGTTAGCGAGGGAGGTAGCCGACCGTGTTCAGTAGGTTGCGAGTGTGATGGGAAGCGGCCAGAGGCCGATCAGCCCAGCACCACTGCGCAAGGAGGCGGAGCTACGCCGCCTACCACGCCACTGACAGGTGGTGGGTAATGACTGATCATGGCCGGCTGCTGGCTGCCACGCACAACCACGCCCGCGACAGGCGCGAGGACGACAGCTGTGATGGAAGGTATGGCAGGCATGATCGGGTCTTCGGAGAAGAGAATGTTTCGGAATATAACGGCGAATCCAAGGTCGGGCAATAGCTGTCATTTGGATTGGCAGATCAGGCCCTTTCGCGGGTAACCCCGCTCCCACACGTTTCAGGTTGAGCCGGTGGGAGTGAAAAACCCGCTCTCATGGTTTGCGCTGAGCCTGTGAGAGCGGGTTTAGCGGCGAATGCGATGACAGGTGAATCAGAACAGCCAACGGTACAACAGATACGCCACCACCACCGCCAGCACTGGCCGCAGGATGCGGTAGGCCTTGGGGTTGGCGCGCTTGAACTGCTTGACGCGGGTGCTGATCTTGTTGCTGAAGCGCTTGCTCCAGGCATAGGCCTGGTTGATCCCGCCCACGCGCTCGTCATCGGTGTTCTGCGGCGCAGTGGCCCGGCCCAGGAAGGCGCTGACCTTGCGGTTGATGCGGGTCATCAATGGGCTGCTGAGCGGGCGCTCGATGTCGCAGAACAGAATCACGCGGGTCACGTCGGTCTCGTTCTTCACCCAGTGCACATAGGTCTCGTCGAACATCACGTCCTCACCGTCGCGCCAGGCGTAGGGCTGGCCATCGACGTAGATGCGGCAGTTGTCCGAATTCGGAGTAGACAGGCCCAAGTGATAACGCAGGGAGCCGGCAAACGGGTCGCGGTGCGGGTTCAGATGGCTGCCGCCGGGCAGCAAGGCGAACATGG
Organism: Pseudomonas sp. PKS; assembly: GCF_051913525.1. Taxonomy (NCBI): domain Bacteria; kingdom Pseudomonadati; phylum Pseudomonadota; class Gammaproteobacteria; order Pseudomonadales; family Pseudomonadaceae; genus Pseudomonas; species Pseudomonas sp. PKS. The sequence goes on from NZ_JBEGDO010000015.1 coordinate 81,240, forward strand.
CGCCCTTGACGTTGGGGATGCGGCTGACCAGCTCGACGGTCTTGGGGCAGAGCATTTCGGCCGAGGGCAGCGGCTTGTCGTACCACTTCAGGTAGAAGCGCTTCCAGCCCTTCTTGAAGAACGAGCCGAAGCCTGCGTCGTTGTCCTTTTCCGCGGCGCGGATGTAGCCCTCGTCGAACAGACGCATGGCCTCTTCGCGGATCACTTCCCAGTTGTCCTTGAGCACATCGAGCTCGGGAAACCGTTGACGATCCAGGTACGGCTTGGACGGCACGCCGGAAAACAGATACATCAGGCTGTTATAAGGTGCGAACAGCGCCGAATGGTTGACGAACTGGCGCAGCACGGGAAGACGTGCCTTGCCGCGCAGGTGCACGAACAGCACGCTGGAGAAAAACACCAGCAGGACACCTGCCTTGGCGGCGAAGGAAAAGGTCATGCAACACTCCTTGGAGAAGAAACCAGGCTGAGGCCTGCTCCATTCAAAATCATCCGGCCATCATAAACCCATCTGCCCCCGGTAAAAACCTCCAGGGACGCAGTGCAGTTTTCAGGATCTTGCAACAAAGAGTGCTGCCAGGCATTGCTCCGGATCAGCGGTGCAGCAGAAAACCGGGGCCGCCACACGGCCCCGGTATCGCCAGGGCCGCGTTTTACTGCTGGTTCTCCTGCTCGGTGAACAAGTCACTGAACAGCATGCTCGACAGGTAACGCTCGCCCGAGTCCGGCAGGATCACCACCAGGGTCTTGCCCTGCATCTCGGGCTTCTCGGCCAGGCGCACGGCAGCGGCCATCGCCGCGCCACAGGAGATGCCGCAGAGAATGCCCTCCTCCTGCATCAGACGCAGGGCCATGGCCTTGGCCTCGTCGTCGGTGACCGTCTCGACCTGGTCGACGATGGACAGGTCAAGGTTCTTCGGCACGAAACCGGCGCCGATGCCCTGGATCTTGTGCGGGCTTGGCTTGAGCTCTTCACCCGCCAGGGTCTGGCTGATCAGCGGCGAGGCCACCGGCTCCACTGCCACCGACAGGATCGACTTGCCTTGGGTGTGCTTGATGTAACGCGAAACCCCAGTGATGGTACCGCCGGTGCCGACGCCCGCCACCAGGACGTCTACCGCGCCATCGGTGTCGTTCCAGATTTCCGGGCCGGTGGTCTTTTCGTGAATCGCCGGGTTGGCTGGGTTGTCGAACTGGCCCGGCAGGAAGTAGTTGGCCGGGTCGGAGGCGACGATTTCGTTGGCTTTCTCGATCGCGCCCTTCATGCCCTTGGCCGGATCGGTCAGCACCAGCTCGGCCCCCAGCGCCTTGAGGACCTTGCGCCGCTCCAGGCTCATGGATGCAGGCATCGTCAGCACCAGCTTGTAGCCACGGGCAGCGGCGACGAAGGCCAGCCCAATGCCGGTGTTGCCCGAGGTGGGCTCGACGATGGTCATGCCCGGCTTGAGCTTGCCACTGCTCTCGGCGTCCCAGACCATGCTCGCGCCGATCCGGCATTTGACCGAATAGCCCGGGTTGCGCCCTTCGATCTTGGCCAGGATGGTCACACCACGCGGGGCGATGCGGTTGATCTGCACCAGCGGCGTGTTGCCGATGGAGTGGGCGTTGTCTGCGTAGATACGGCTCATGGCAGGAGTCCTTGAACTTTGTAGGAGCAGGGAAAGCTTCAAGGGTAAGCCTGCCCCGGGGGGCAGTAAAGCCCGTTCGAACTCCCCCGGGGCCAAGGCGGTCAACCGGACAACCCGCCCCGGAGAGCCCTCGATGAAAGCTCGCTATCGTTGGCCGCTGATAGGCCTGGCCAGCCTGGTCGCGCTGTTGCTGGCCCTGCACCTGGCCCTGCCCTACCTGGTCCGCGACTACCTCAACGATCGGCTCGCGGACATGGGCGACTACCGCGGTCACATCACTGATGTGGACCTGGCCTGGTGGCGCGGGGCCTACCAGATCAACGAGTTGAAGATCGTCAAGACCACCGGCAAGGTGCCGGTGCCGTTTCTCGAGGCACCGCTGATCGACCTCTCGGTGAGCTGGCGTTCGCTGTGGTACGACCATGCTGTGGTCGCTGAAGTCGTCTTCGTGCACCCAGAGCTCAATTTCGTCGACGGTGGCAACAAGCAGAACTCCCAGACCGGCCAGGGCACCGACTGGCGCCAGCAGCTAGAGAAACTGCTGCCCATCACCCTCAATGAGGTGCGCATCGAAAACGCCACCCTGACCTTTCGCAACTTCAACTCCAAACCGCCTGTCGATCTTAAGGCCACCCAGTTGGACGCGAGCATCCGCAACCTGACCAACGTACGCGACGAAAAAGGCCGCCGCGATGCCCACTTCGACGGCACAGCGCGCCTGCTGGGCGATGCCCGGGTGGAAAGCCGTGCCACCTTCGACCCGTTCAGCGATTTCGACGATTTCGAGTTTCGCCTACGCGCGACCGGTATCCAGCTGCGTCGGCTCAATGATTTTGCCAGTGCCTACGGCAAGTTCGACTTCAATGCAGGCCATGGCGATCTGGTGATCGAAGCCCAGGCCGAGAAAGGCCGCCTGCACGGGTACATCAAGCCTCTGCTGCGGGATGTGGATGTGTTCAACTGGCAGCAGGACGTGGAAGACAAGGACAAAGGCTTCTTCCGTTCGATCTGGGAGGCGCTGGTCGGCGCCAGCGAAACCGTGCTCAAGAACCAGCCCAAGAACCAGTTCGCCACCCGCGTAGAGCTGAGCGGCAGCGTGCACCAGCGCAACATCAGCGCCTTCGAGGCGTTCCTGCAGATCCTGCGCAACGGCTTTATCCAGGCATTCAATGCACGCTATGAACAACCGCCGCCCGATTCCGACTGAACCGGGGCGCGACGCACCATTCAGAGACTGAATGACCGGTCTGCGTTTTCACCCGCCTGGGCCCGCGTTATAGTCGCTGGCAATGACAAACACGTATCGCCTCTTTCGCGGGTGAACCCGCTGCCACAGGGCCGGCGTTAGCGCTTCCTGTGGGAGTGGGTTTACTCGCGAAAGGGTCTTGAATGACACCCCGCAGAGGATCGGTTCATGAAGTTCGAAGGCACCCGCGACTACGTCGCCACAGACGACCTGAAGCTGGCGGTCAACGCAGCCATCACCCTGGAGCGCCCGCTGCTGGTCAAGGGTGAACCGGGCACCGGCAAGACCATGCTCGCCGAACAGCTCGCCGCCTCCTTCGGCGCCCGCCTGATCACCTGGCACATCAAATCCACCACCAAGGCCCACCAGGGTCTCTACGAATACGACGCGGTCAGCCGCCTGCGCGATTCGCAACTGGGCGTGGACAAGGTCCACGACGTGCGCAACTACCTGAAGAAGGGCAAGCTCTGGGAGGCCTTCGAGGCCGACGAGCGTGTGATCCTGCTGATCGACGAGATCGACAAGGCCGACATCGAGTTCCCCAACGACCTGTTGCAGGAACTCGACAAGATGGAATTCTACGTCTACGAGATCGACGAGACGATCAAGGCCAAGCAGCGTCCGATCATCATCATCACCTCCAACAACGAGAAGGAACTGCCCGACGCCTTCCTGCGCCGCTGCTTCTTCCACTACATCGCCTTCCCCGACCGCGACACCCTGCAGCGCATCGTCGATGTGCACTTCCCCAACATCAAGCAGTCGCTGGTCAGTGAAGCGCTGGATGTATTCTTCGACGTGCGCAAGGTGCCGGGCCTCAAGAAAAAGCCTTCTACCTCCGAGCTGGTCGACTGGCTCAAACTGTTGATGGCCGACAACATCGGCGAAGCCGTACTGCGCGAGCGCGACCCGACCAAGGCCATTCCGCCGCTGGCCGGCGCCCTGGTGAAGAACGAGCAGGACGTGCAACTGCTCGAGCGCCTGGCCTTCATGAGCCGGCGCGGCAACCGCTGACAGGAGCCGGTCATGCTGCTCAACCTGTTCAACGAAATGCGCGCGGCCAAGGTGCCGGTGTCGGTGCGCGAACTGCTCGACCTGCTCAATGCCTTGCAGCAGCGGGTGGTGTTCGCCGACATGGACGAGTTCTATTACCTGGCGCGAGCCATACTGGTGAAGGACGAGCGGCATTTCGACAAGTTCGACCGGGCCTTCTCCGCCTACTTCAAGGGCCTGGAGAACCTCGACCGGCACCTGGAAGCGCTGATCCCTGATGATTGGCTGCGCAAGGAGTTCGAGCGCTCACTCAGCGACGAGGAACGTGCGCAAATCCAGTCCTTGGGCGGGCTGGACAAGCTGATCGAGGAATTCAAGAAACGCCTTGAAGAACAGAAGGAACGTCACGCTGGCGGCAACAAATGGATCGGCACCGGCGGTACCAGCCCATTCGGCTCCGGCGGCTACAACCCCGAAGGCATCCGCGTGGGAGAGGCCGGCAAGCGCCAGGGCAAGGCGGTCAAGGTGTGGGACCAGCGCGAATACAAGAACCTCGACGATCAGGTCGAACTGGGCACACGCAACATCAAGCTGGCCCTGCGTCGCCTGCGCAAGTTCGCCCGCGAAGGCGCTGCCGAGGAACTGGACATCGATGGCACCATCGACCACACCGCACGGGATGCGGGGCTGCTGAACATCCAGATGCGCCCGGAGCGGCGCAACACGGTCAAGCTGCTGTTGCTGTTCGACATCGGCGGCTCCATGGACGCCCACGTCAAGGTCTGCGAGGAACTGTTCTCCGCGTGCAAGACCGAGTTCAAGCACATGGAGTACTACTACTTCCACAACTTCGTCTACGAATCGGTGTGGAAGAACAACCTGCGCCGTACGTCGGAGCGCTTCTCCACCTTCGACCTGCTGCACAAGTATGGCGACGACTACAAGGTGGTATTCGTCGGCGATGCGGCCATGGCACCTTACGAGATCACCCAGCCGGGCGGCAGCGTGGAGCATTGGAACGAAGAAGCCGGATACGTGTGGATGCAGCGTTTCATGGAGAAGTTCAGGAAGGTCATCTGGATCAATCCGTACCCCAAACAGGCCTGGGACTACACCGCCTCGACCCATCTGGTGCGCGAACTGATCGAAGACAAGATGTACCCGCTGACCTTGCAGGGGTTGGAAGACGGGATGCGTTACCTGTCCAAGTAATGGCGTCGCCCCTTTCGCGGGTGAACCCGCTCCCACAGGTACAGCACACCCATTGAGGACTGTGCTGCACCTGTGAGCAACTGCCATGCCTAGACCCGTCGCAGGTCAACCCGCACCTACAGGCTTAAACGCATACCTTGTGGGAGCGGCGGTTCGGTGCTCCGATTGACCCGCAATAGGGCCAGCAGCCTCACCGCCAACGTTGCAGATAAGCCTGCTGCTCCTGCCAGGCCAGATCCTGCACCACCGCCCTGAAGCGCACCACCGCCCCGGGCAGGCACTGCGCCAGCTGCGCCAGCGCCAGTGGCGTCAGCGCTCCAAGCCGCGGATACCCACCAATGGTCTGCCGGTCATTGAGCAGCACGATGGGCTGCCCGTCCGGCGGCACCTGTACGGCGCCCAGGGGGATACCCTCCGAGATCATCGGCGCGCCTTGGTAGACCAACTGCGGCCCGAGCAGGCGCATGCCCATGCGGTCGGCGCGGCTGTCCAGGGTCCACTCGCGGTTGAACGCCTCGAACAGGCTGGTGCCACTGAATGCGCCGATCTGGGCGCCCATCACCAGGTCCAGTTCGGGCTTTTGCGGGTAGGTCGGACGCAAATGCTGCGCCACCTCACGCAGGGCCGGCGTCCCCTCGGCGAAGGACAACACCTGCCCTTTGGCCAGGGCTCCCCCTCGCCCATCAAGGCCGCCGAGCGCCTCACGCGCAACGGTCGCGCAACTGCCCAATACCGCCTCGGCCTGGAACCCGCCAGGCGCCGCCACGTAGGCCCGCGCACCTTGCCGAGGCTGGCGAAGAGTCAGGCGCTGGCCCTTGCCCAAACGCAAGCTGCGCCAGGGCTGGACGGGCTGATCGTCGATACGCGCATCCAGGTCTCCACCGGCCAGGGCCAAGGTACAATCGTCCTCGGCGACCAGCGTGAAGCCCCCCAGCGTGACCTCCACCACCGGCGCACCCAGTGCATTGCCCAGTAGCCAGTTGGCCCAGTACATCGCCACCCAATCCAGCGCCCCGCCCTGGGTCACGCCCAGGTGGCGTACGCCGAAGCGCCCAGCATCCTGCAACTGACACAGCGCGGTGCTGGCCTCGATCGTCAATCGCGTCATGCCTGGGCCTCCAACGGGCTGTCGTCGCCACCCAATGCCATGAACTGCTTGTGAGACACCGCCACGAAACGCACCCGATCCCCCGGTTGCAGCAGGCTGTAGCCCTCACGTGCGTGGTCGAACAAGCGCACCGGGGTGCGGCCGATCAGGTTCCAGCCGCCTGGCGAGACCGCCGGGTAGGCGGCGGTCTGGCGCTCGGCAATGCCCACGCTACCCGCTGCCACGCGCTTGCGCGGGGTACTCAGACGCGGGCTGGCCAGGCGTTCGTCCACCAGGCCCATGAAACCGAACCCCGGCGCGAAGCCCAGGGCAAACACCGGATACTCCCGCTCGCTGTGAAGGCGGATCACCTCGGCCTCGCTCAGGCCGCTGCGGGCAGCCAGCACCGGCAGCTCCGGCCCGACGCTGGCGTGGTACCAGACCGGGATCTCATGGCGACGCCCGGCGTTGCCCGCATCCGGCTGCAAATCCGCCAGTGCCCGGTCGATCAGCGCCCGTGCCTGCCTCGGTGCCTGCTCGAACTGCACCATCACGGTGGTATAGGACGGGACCAGATCCACCAGCCCCGCCCCGAAGGCCGTGCGCAGTCGCTGGCTGGCAGCCAGGATCCACGGCATGTTGGCCTCATCGATGACGTCGAACAGGCGCACCATCAAGCTGTCGATGGCCACCACCTCGATGCGTGGGTTCATGGCTGCACCAGGGCGTCGAGGGCCTGGCGGATCTGCCGCACGGCCGCCACGGAGCTGTCGTTGTCGCCATGCACGCAGAGGGTACCGGCATCCAGACGCACGGCGCTGCCGTCATCGGCCACCAGCGCCTCACCACGGGCCAGGCGCAAGGCCTGCTCGATCACCAGGGCCGGGTCGTGATGCACCGCGCCGGGCAGGCGCCGGGACACCAGGTGACCGCTGGCGGTATAGGCCCGGTCGGCAAAGGCCTCGAACCACAACGGCACACCGATGGCCTCGCCCAGGGCGCGTGCGGCGCTGTCGTCGGCGGTGGCCATGAGCATCACCGGCAGGCCCGCATCATAGGCGGCCACGGCCTCGAGCACTGCGCGCAGCTTGAGCGGGTCGGCCATCATGTCGTTGTACAGCGCGCCATGGGGTTTGACGTAGGCCACGCGGCTGCCCAGCACTTTGCAGATCCCCTCCAGCGCGCCGATCTGGTAGTGCAGCATGTCTCGGATTTCCTCGTTGCTGCACGCCATGGAGCGGCGGCCGAAACCGACCAGGTCCGGGTAGGCCGGGTGCGCGCCGATGGTCACGCCGTGCTCCAGTGCCAGGGCCACGGTGCGGCGCATGGTGCCTGGGTCGCCTGCGTGGTAGCCGCAAGCGATGTTGGCGCAATCGATGTAAGGCATCACCTCGGCATCCAGGCCCATGCGCCAACTGCCGAAACTCTCGCCCATGTCGCAATTGAGTAGCAGGCGTTTCACCGGTCGAACTCTCTTGTGGTTGTTCATGTGCCTACCTTACCGTGCCTGGAGTTCTTTGCCGCGTGTTTCAGGCAGGCTCAGGGCCGCGAGGATCACCACACCGTAGGACACCGCGGCAAAACCACCAATGCCCAGGCCCAAGGGCACTTTCTGGCTGAGTATCCCGATCAGCAGCGGGAAGAACGCTGCGATGGCGCGCCCCACGTTGTAGCAGAAGCCCTGCCCCGAACCGCGAATGCGGGTGGGGAACAGCTCGGTCAGGAAGGCCCCCATGCCACTGAAGATGCCCGAGGCGAAGAACCCCAGCGGAAAGCCCAGCCACAGCATGACGCCGTCACTGACCGGGATCTGGGTGTAGAGCAGCACGATGACGAACGAGCCGACGGCGAACAGGATGAAGTTCTTCTTGCGGCCCAGCAGATCAGTCAGGTACGCGCTGATCACATAACCCACGTAGGAGCCGACGATGACCATGGCCAGGTAGCCGCCGGTGCCCAGCACGCTCAGGCCACGCTCGTTCTTGAGGAAGGTCGGCAGCCAGGAGGTGATCGCGTAGTAACCGCCCAAGGCGCCGGTCGTCAGCAGCGAGGCACGCAGGGTGGTCCAGAGCATGCCCGGGGCGAAGATTTCATAAAAATGCGACGGCGCCTGGGACTTTTCCACTGCCTTGGCTTGGCGGTATACCTCTGGGTCCTTGACCAGGCGACGGACGAAGATCACGAACACTGCGGGCACGATGCCCAGCAGGAACAGCGCCCGCCAAGCCTGCTCCGGCGGCAGGAAGGAGAACAGCAGCGCATAGAGGATCGCCGTCAGTCCCCAGCCGATGGCCCAGCCGGACTGCACCATGCCCACGGCCTTGCCTCGGTCCTGGGCGCGGATGACCTCACCGATCAGCACCGCGCCGGCCGTCCACTCGCCGCCAAAGCCAAAGCCCATCAGGGTCCGGGCGATCAGCAACTGCTCATAGCTCTGGGCGAAGCCGCACAGGAAGGTGAAGAAGGCGAACCACAGCACGGTCAGTTGCAGGGTGCGCACCCGGCCGATGCGGTCGGAGAGAATGCCGGCGATCCAGCCGCCCAGGGCCGAGGCGATCAGGGTGCTGGTATGGATCAGCCCGGCCTCGGCGGTGGTGATGCCCCACATCAGGATCAACGTGGGGATGACAAAGCTCAGCATCTGGGTATCCATGCCATCAAGGCCGTAGCCGATCTTGCAGCTCCAGAAGGTACGTCGTTGCTGACGGTCGATGTCGCGGTACCAGGCGAAGGGGCCGTTGGACGGCCGGGGGGCTGCCTGCTGCACGCCGGTTGGGTTCATGATTGCCTCGGCTTGTTGGTATTGTTCTATGGGCGACGTGTTGCGTCGCGGCCTGGGCGTCATTGTTCAGAGGCCGTGCGCCGGGCGTCCAACGATAAAAACCGCCGGTCTGGAACAAGAAAAACTGATCATGAACCTTCGCTTCCTCGAAACCTTCGTCTGGGTTGCCCGGCTCAAGAGCTTTCGCCTCACCGCCGAGAAGCTCTTCACCACCCAGGCCTCGGTGTCCAGCCGCATCGCCGCGCTGGAGGCGGATTTGGGCGTGAAGCTGTTGCTGCGCGATTCGCGCGGGGTCAGCCTGACACCGGAGGGCAGCAAGGTGCTCGAATATGCCGAGCGCATGCTCGACACCGCCAAGGCCATGAAACAGTCGCTGGACACTGACCGGGCCAAGGTCGGGCGGATCCGCATCGGCGTGATGGACACGGTGATCCACACCTGGATGAGTGCCCTGGTGGCCGAACTGACCGAGCACTACCCGCAGGTGGAGATCGAGCTGGTGGCCGACACCGCGCTGAACCTGCGCGAGCAGCTGCAGAAGGGCTTTCTCGACGTGATCCTACAGACCGACCTGCTGCGCCAGGAGTCGATCCGCAGCCTGGACCTGGCACGCTACCCCATGGGCTGGATCGTCGCCGCGGGCTCGTCCCAGCAGCGTGACTATGCCTCGCTGGCCGAGCTTGCCCGCGAGCGGATCATCACCTTCTCGAAGAACTCACGCCCGCACCAGGAGGTGCTCAGCCTGCTGCAGGCGGCCGGCGCCCAGACACCTCGTTTGAACTGCGTGAATTCGGTGGCGGCCATCACCCGCCTGCTGCGCGATGGCTTCGGCATCGGCGCCCTGCCTCCGGCGCTGGTCGATACCGAACTTGCCCGGGGCGAGCTGGTGCTGCTGGGTGGTTTGCAACCACCGCCGAGCCTTGAGCTGGTGGTGGCCTGGCAGACCGGGGTGGAGCTGGTGGAAGAAGTGGTGAGCCTGTGCCGGCAGGTACTGGAGCGCTATGCTCAGGACGCGGGGGAGCAGCGGATCGTGCTGGTCTGAGCCGACTGCGGTGATTTCTTCGCGGGTAAACCCACTCCCACAAGGACCGCGTAAGTCTTAAGAGCGACGCAAGCCCGGCGAAGCCTGCGATAGGCCGCCAAGCAGCCCCAGTGGACCCTAGCGCCAGCTCTCTTTGACCGCCTTGCGCCGCCCGCCAAGCACCGCCCAACCAAGCCCCAGCAAGAAGCTTTCGACCACCAGCGCCAGCACGAACCCGGCGCCCAAGCCCCAGCCAATCGCCTCGGGCACCAGCAGGATCTGGTAGCTGTAGCCGTTGAGCGTTTCTTCACGCAGTTGCGGATCGGCCTGCAACAGCACATGCCAGGTTCGGCTCAGCCATGGGCCTTGCAGCGCCTGCCATTCATTCTCCAGCAACTGGTTGCGGATCAGCAGGCTTTCGATGCTGTTGGCATCGCTGTTGAACACCGGGTCATCGCTGCTGCGGTAATGGCGTATGAGGGCTTGCAGGTCACCCTTGAAGAAGCGCTGGGCGGTTTCCTCGAACCCCGAGAGCGCCTCGCGCGACTCGAACAGGTGCGCCTCGACGCGCTGGCTGTAGTCCTTGATCAGCCCCGGAACCTGGAGACCGGCCAACAAGCCGAAAGTGAACAACAGCAACCGCAGGTAACCTCTGAACATGCAATGGCTTCCCTAGCTCTGCCCGTGGGCAATGCACTCGCCATGCCGCCACAAGGCCCATTGACCCGGCTCGTAACGGTGCCAGGTCTCGTTTTCGGTCAGGGCCTCGGTGGCGATCACCGTGACCACGTCATTGGGGGTGGTTTCGGCCTGGAAGTCGACATTCAGGTCGAAGTCCTTGAGCCGCGCCGGTCCGAACGGCGCACGCCGAGTGATGTGCACAAGCTTGGTCGAGCAGAAGCAGAACAACCAATCGCCGTCGCTCAGCAGGCAATTGAACACGCCTTGGCCGCGATAGCCGGCACAGGCTTCGACCAGCACCGGCAACAGCTCTTCGATTTCCACCGGCTCCGGGAAGGCTTCACGCACGCGATTGAGCAAGTCGCAGAAAGCCGCTTCACTGTCGGTGTCCCCCACTGGGCGATAGAACGTGGTCTGGCCACGGAAATCGCCCAACTGGCCGTTGTGCGCGAAGCACCAGTTGCGGCCCCAGAGCTCACGCACGAACGGGTGGGTATTGGACAGGCATACCTTGCCGACGTTGGCCTGTCGGATATGGCCGATGACCACTTCACTCTTGATCGGATAACGCTGCACCAGATTGGCCACTTCCGACTCGCTGCTCGCGGCCGGGTCCTGGAACACCCGCAGGCCACGCCCCTCGTAGAAACCGATACCCCAGCCATCGCGGTGCGGGCCGGTACGCCCACCGCGCTGCATCAGGCCGGTGAAACTGAAGACGATGTCGGTGGGGACATTGGCACTCATGCCCAGCAGTTCGCACATGTTCGATGCCCCCTGCCTACAGACGTGGTTCGACCCGGCCACGGCCGGTGCCGACAGGTGCTGCCGGCACCGGGTCGTCGCGGTAGCGGTCGCGACGGTCGGCGGCGACCGGCGCCTCGACCATCACCTGCTCATCCTCGGCGGCCTGACGTTTGGCGGCGGCATCGGCCTTGGCTCGGCGTTCGCGGGCGCGTTTTTCCAGCGGCCAGCGCACCACCACGAACACCCCGTACAGGATGAACGCGATCAAGCCGTACATGGCCAGATCCGAGGCGGCGCGCCAGGCGTTGTTGCCGACCTTGAAGGCCACGTCCAGCACAGTGATGGCGATGGCCGGCGCGAAGCTTTCCTTGACCGGGTCAACGATGGTGGGCGTCAGCAGCAGCACCGCCAGGACCACCCGCAACGGTTCGCGCAGCCAGCGCCACATCCAGCCAGTGAGCTTGAAACCCACCCACAGGCAGCCCAGGGCGGCAAGGGCGTACAGGCCCCAGGCGAGCGTATAGTCGTTCTCGGTCATGGTGTTCGTGCAAGCCAGGTAAAGAGACGCCTATGATAAACACTTTTGGACCGCGCCGCCCTCTTCGCGGGCAATCCCGCTTCCACAAGTCCGTAGGCATGCGGCTGACCAGTAGGGAGCAGGTTTACCCGCGAACAGGCCCATGCAGCCCGCCCCTTGCCATGAGACTGCCAATGCCCAACATGCCCCAGCCGCCCATTGCACACGCCGACAACGCCCCCGACCCCTACGCTTGGCTGCAACAGCGCGACACCCCCCAAGTGTTGGCCTACCTGAACGCGGAGAATGCCTACCAGCAGGCCTGCCTGGCCGACCAGGCTCCTTTGCGCGATCAGCTGTTCGAGGAGATCAAGGGCCGTATCCTGGAAACCGACCTGTCGCTGCCCTCCCCCTGGGGCCCGTACCTCTACTACACCCGCACCACCGCAGGCGATGAATACCCGCGCCACTACCGCTGCCCGCGCCCAACGGACGACAGCAATACCGTCGATGAAAGCCGCGAAGAACTGCTGCTCGACCCCAATGTGCTGGCCGCTGGCGGCTTCCTCGCACTGGGCTCCTTCAACGTCAGCCCCGACCATCGCCTGCTGGCCTACAGCCTGGATACCAGCGGCGACGAAATCTACACCCTGTACGTCAAGGACCTGACCAGCGGCGCGGTCACCACCCTGCCCTTCGAGGACTGCGACGGCAGCATGACCTGGGCCAACGACAGCCGCACGCTGTTCTTCGCCGAGCTGGACGACACCCATCGCCCGTGGCGCCTGCGCCGTCACACCCTCGGTGAAGACACCGCCCAGAGCGTGTTCGAGGAAGCCGATGGGCGGTTCTTCCTGCATTGCTACCGCACCAGCTCCGAGCGCAAGTTGGTGCTGCTGCTCAACAGCAAGACCACCAGTGAAGCCTGGGTACTGGATGCTGCGACCCCACAGGCCGCATTTACCTGCCTGGCGCCACGGGTCGAGGATCACGAGTACTACCCCGACCACGGCCAACTCGACGGCCAGTGGCGCTGGTTCATCCGTAGCAACCAGGACGGTATCAACTTCGCCCTATACCATGCCCCGGCCGAGCAGGTGCCAACCCGCGACCAGTGGCAAGTGCTGGTCCCGCACCGTGACGACATCATGCTCGAAGGCCTGAGCCTCAATGCCAGCGCGCTGACTTTGAGCCTGCGCGAAGGCGGCCTGCCAATCATCGAAGTGCACCCGCGCGACCTGCCGCCCTACCGCGTCGAGCTGCCGGATGCCGCCTATAGCCTGTACTTGCAAGACAGCCTGGAGTTCGTCAGCCCCCGCGTACGCCTGCGCTACGAAGCGCTCAACCGGCCGGCCCAAGTGCGCCAGCTGGACTTGGCCAGCGGCGCCCAGGCCGTGCTCAAGCAGACGCCGGTACTGGGTGAGTTCGACGCCGACGACTACGTCAGCCAGCGCCTGTGGGCGGTGGCCAAGGACGGTACCCGGGTACCGATCAGCCTGGTGCGCCGCCGTGACGATCTGGGCAAATGCGTGCCGCTCTACCTCTACGGCTATGGTGCCTATGGCGAAAGCCTCGACCCTTGGTTCTCCCATGCCCGTCTGAGCCTGTTGCAACGGGGTGTGGCCTTCGCCATCGCCCATGTGCGTGGGGGCGGCGAGCTGGGCGAGGCCTGGTACCGGGCTGGCAAGCAGGAACACAAGCAAAACAGCTTCGATGACTTCATCGCCTGCGCCGAACACCTGATCGCCGAAGGCGTGACCGACCGCGCGCACCTGGCCATCAGCGGCGGCAGCGCCGGTGGCCTGCTGATAGGTGCGGTGCTCAACCAGCGCCCGGAGCTGTTCCGTTGCGCCATTGCCGAGGTGCCGTTCGTCGATGTGCTCAACACCATGCTCGACCCAGAGCTGCCGCTGACCGTCACCGAGTACGACGAATGGGGCAATCCGCAAGAGCCGGACGTGTACCAGCGGATCAAGGCCTACGCCCCCTACGAGAACCTCAAGGCCCAGGCCTACCCGGCCATGCTGGTGGTCGCCGGCTACAACGACAGCCGCGTGCAGTACTGGGAGGCGGCCAAGTGGGTGGCACGCCTGCGCACCTGCAAGACCGACGACAACCTGCTGCTGCTCAAGACCGAAATGGGCGCCGGCCACGGCGGCATGAGCGGCCGTTACCAAGGGCTGCGCGATGTGGCGCTGGAGTACGCCTTCGTGCTCAACGAGCTGAGGGTGGTGTAAACCACATTTCATGCAGCCGCTAATTCTTGATCGGCGCCTTGGGCGGCTCCGGCTGTAGCCCTGGCACAGGCTGGTCCTTGCGCGGCCCGGGCAGCGGCATCGGCGGCAGCAGCGGCGCACCAGGCTGGTTGTCGCCAGCCTTGGGGGGCGTGCTGGGGGTGATCTGCGGGTAAGGCGTCGGCGTCGGCGTGCCCGGCGCCCCCGGCACGGGCGTGATGATCCGCGGCGTGGACTGGCCCGCAGCCTCAGCCGACGGCGCAAGAGCAAGGATCAATACGGCGAGGATCGCAGGAAACATCAGCAACCTCCTGTCTGGAACCTACCTACAGGCTATGCCCATTCCTGCGTTTTCGCCTGTCCGAGGACAGCGCAGGCGCGCTAGACTCAACGGTATAACCGTCATCCGCCTGAATACAAGAAAGGTAATACCCATGAGCTCGGCCTCTACTTCCGCCGCCACTGCCCGCCTCGACCGCATCCTCGCCGACGCCAAGCGCGACAAGGAAATGGGCTACCGCGACAAGGCCCTGAAGATGTACCCGCACGTCTGCGGCCGCTGCGCCCGCGAGTTCTCCGGCAAGCGCCTGAGCGAGCTGACCGTGCACCACCGCGACCACAACCACGACAATAACCCCCAGGATGGTTCGAACTGGGAGCTGCTGTGCCTGTACTGCCACGACAACGAGCACTCGCGCTACACCGACCAGCAGTATTTCAGCGAAGGCTCCACCAGCACCCCGAGCATCGCCAAGGCGACCCACAACCCCTTCGCCGGCCTTGCGAGCCTGCTCAAGAAAGACTGATCGTCGAATCGCCTCCGCTGCCGCCGGCGAGCCCGTATAATCGCGCTTTTTTGCGAAGGACCCCGGCACGTGGCAAACAAACGGTACAGCTGCATCGGCCTGTTCAATCCCAAGTCGGCAGAGAACGTAGGTTCGGTGATGCGCGCAGCAGGTTGCTACGGCGTCAATTCGGTGTTCTACACCGGCAAACGCTATGAGCGCGCCCGCGACTTCGTCACCGACACCAAACGCGTGCACTACGACATCCCGCTGATCGGTATCGACGATCTGCAGCGCATCATCCCCCTGGGCTGCACACCGGTGGCCGTGGAACTGGTCGAAGGCGCCCGCCCCCTGCCCGAATACACCCATCCCGACCGCGCCCTCTACATCTTCGGCCCCGAAGACGGCAGCCTGAGCGCCGATGTACGGGCCTGGTGCGAGGAAACCATCTACATCCCCACCGAGGGCTGCATGAACCTGGCGGCAACGGTGAACGTGGTGCTGTACGACCGGATGGCCAAGGGGCTCAATACCCGCTCGGGGCCCAAGTTCAAATGAACGCCGCCCTTGCAGAAGCAATGTCTGCTCGCAGTTAAACCCTTTCGAACAGGTTCCGCGTGGCAATCGGACTGAACGGCCAGCAGCCGTAGCGGGTCAGTTGCATACACCCCACACGGAGACCAAGCCATGCGTGATACCCCTTTGCTTGTGCATACCCACAATGTCCACGGCTGGGAGCGTGCCAGCTCCCTGGCGGGCGGCGCGCTGATGATCGGCAAGGGGCTGCGCCACGGCGGTGCGCTCGGGCTGCTGCAGATCGTGGTGGGCGGCATGGCCTTGGCCCGCGGCATCAGCGGACACTGCTCGACCAAGGCGTGGTGGCAGCGTCACAGGGCGGAGTATCTGCGCCTGCGCGATGATATCGAACGCAGTGCGGAGCAGTTGAAGGCGCTCAAGGCCAAAGGCTGAGCCGCGTGCGCGGCGCATTCGCGGGTAAAGTCGCCTCACAGTGGGAACATCGAAACATCTGTGGAGCGGGCTTACCCGCGGACAAACCCTCGGAACTTCAGCGCAGAACCTTGCTGTCCAGCACTTCGGAAGATCGTCCGAGCACGCTCTCGCTGAGCTGGATGAACTCTGCCGTGCTGACACTGGACAGGCGCATCAACGCGCGGGTGACATCGTCCAGCGAGCGTTTGTTCTGGGTGTGTAGGCGAATCTCCCGGTCCAGGGCCTGGAGCAGCAGGACACCGCGGGCGACCTGGGCGGTATCGGCCTTTTCCCCTCTCAGGCGGGTGACCTTGGCCGCCTGCTTGTGCAGGCGCGCCTGCCAGGCCTCGTAACGGTTATCACTGAGCCCCCCAGCCCGGCGCAACAGCTCGGTGGCGTAGTAGTCCGCCAGGCTTTCGCCGAGCCAGTCGCTGCCCTCGCGGTCGTTGATCTGGGCGAATACCTGAACCAACTCACGCATCAAAGGGCTGGCGCCGCTCTCACCGATCAATGGTCGGTTGCTGTGCAGATAGATGGAATTGCGCCCGGCCAGCGCCCCGCGCCACATCTCATCCCGCGCCCCCACCAACAGCAGTTTGGGCGGATTGCGCGGGAACACGGCCTGCACCTGCGGCCAGACGAAAGTCAACAACGTCAGTGTGTCCATCCGGCGTAAACCCTGGCCTTGCGGCGCGGCCACGGTGACCTCCGTCTCGCCCAACCGCGCCCGGCGACTGCCGAGGTTGCCAGCGAGCATCCAGCCGGTCGGGCGGTCGAACAGGCGCGAGACATCGTCGATGCGAAACGTCTGCTTGCCGATGCGGGGCCAGGCGGTTTCTACGCTCTTCCAGCCTGTCGGCAACTCGAACACCAAGCGGGCCACCAGCTCGGTGCCGTCCTGCTGGTCCAGGCGTGCCGGTGGCACCAGCTGGTCCCCGCGGAACAACGCCCAGTGCGGCGTGATGCGGCTTTCATAGGCGCCGCCCCGTGGTTTCTGGTTGAGCTGCACGCGGTAGCTGAGCTGGGTCTTGCCCGAGGCTGGGCGCCAGATCCCCCGCTCGCCCTGCACCTGCCACTGGCCATCGGCGTGAAAATCGCTGTACGCGCTGTGCTTGCCCAGGGCGAAGTCCAGGCTGCGCACCACACTGCCATCGGCAAGGGTCAGGTGTACCTCGGCCTGCCCGCTCGCCGGCAGCAGACGCACCTGGTAATCCAGGTCGACCTTCTTGGCCCAGGCCGGCGTGCAGGCCAAAAGGCCCAGAACCCACAACAAATGGCAGCGCATGCAGAAACTCCTTGTTCCCAAAAGCGAAAGACAAAAAAGGCGCGACGTGATCAACCGGCGCGAAAGATGAGGTGGTCTTCCCAGTCGTCCTCGTCGACGTCGTGCTCGCTGAGCATGCGCCCAGACTGGGAAATACGCTGTTCATGCACTTGGTTGCGATCCCCGCAGACCAGGTGATGCCAGGCAGGCAAGTCCTTGCCTTCGCTGACCAGGCGATAGCCGCAGGTGGTGGGCAACCACTTGAACTGATCGGCCTTGCCCGGGGTGAGCTGGATGCAGTCAGGCACCTGGGCGAAGCGGTTCGGGTAGTCGCTGCACTGACAGGTGGTGAGGTCCAGCAGTTTGCAGGCGATGCGCGTGTAGTAGACGCTGTTGTCGTCCTCGTCCTCGAGCTTCTGCAGGCAGCACAGGCCGCAGCCATCGCACAGCGACTCCCATTCTTGCGGGTCGAGTTGCTCAAGGGTCTTGCGCCGCCAGAAGGGCGCGGTATCGGCGATCATCACACGTGTTCCTGCTTGGGCCAGCGGCATGCTTCAAGCAACACGCTTCAAGCAAGAGCGGGCGTAAACGGCTTTTCTTGTGGCTTGCAGCTTGAAACGCGCAGCTGCCGCCATGGCGGCGCCAGTCTAGAGCCTGTCCCGAACCAAAGCCAGACCGCTTGTCAGTGCCGATCAGACGCAGTAGCGTGCGCGCTTTCCCGTCCATTTGCAGGAGCACGCATGAGCGCCAACCCACGCATCGCCGACTATGCCATCAATGAGCAGTTCATCAACCGCTGGTCGCCACGGGCGTTCACCGCCGAGCCGATCAGCGAGCAGACCCTGCTGAGTTTCCTGGAGGCCGCGCGCTGGGCGCCTTCGGCCTACAATTCCCAACCTTGGCGCTTCCTGTATGCCCGCCGCGACACGGCGAATTGGGAGCGCTACCTGGGCATCCTCAACGAGTTCAACCGCAGCTGGGCGCAACAGGCCTCGGCGCTGGTGCTGGTGATGTCCAAGACCACCTTCGCCGCCCCTGGCTCCAGCGAGGAAAAACCGGCCCTGTGGCACACCTTCGACACCGGTTCCGCCTGGGGCCACCTGGCGCTGCAAGCCAGCATCAGCGGCTGGCACACCCATGGCATGGCCGGTTTCGACCAAGAGCTGGCTCGCAAGGAACTGAAGATCCCCGAAGGCTATGCCCTGCACGCGATGGTGGCGATCGGCAAGCTCGGCGACAAGGCCAGCCTGGCCGAAGCCCTGCAAGCGCGTGAAGAACCAAGCCCACGCCGTCCGCTGAGCGAGCTGGCGGCCGAGGGTGACTTCAGCCTCTGAGGCTGTCCCGGCCCTGATGCGCGGATGAACCCGCTCCTGCAAGAGACCGTGCAGTCTCTGCAAGAGCGGGTTCACCCGCAAACTGCGACCGACTCAGTACCCGCGCTGGAAATCCACTTCTCCGCGCAACGCCTGCCCCGCCTGGTACGCCTGCATGTTCTCGACAAACAACCGCACCATCGCCACTGGCGAGGTGGGCGCCGAGCTGTGCCCGGTCAACAGCAGGCCCCAGGCCGTCCAGAATGGATGCCGCTGAGGCAACGGCTCCTGCCGGCAGACATCGATCACTGCCCCAGCCAAGTGGCCCTGCTTCAAGGCCTCCACCAGGTCGGCATCGACCACTGCCACGCCGCGTCCGGCATTGATGAACAGAGCGCTGGGCTTGAAGCACCTGAACAGCGCTGCATCGTAGAGATCCTGCGTCGCCGGCGTGTCCGGCAGCAGATTGAGCACGTAGTCGGCCTGCGCCACCATGCGCGGCAAGTCCTCGAGCCCGGCCACCTCGACGAAGGGCGCCTGCTCGCGGGCGCTGCTGGCAATGCCATACAAGGTCACGCCGAACGGCACGAGAAACTCGGCGACCCGCTGGCCGATATCGCCTGTGCCCACCACGAGCACCCGACGCCCTTCCAGGGAGCGCCCCGGGCGATCATCCCAACGGCGCTCGACCTGGCTGACCAGACGCGCCAGCACGTCGCGTTCATGAATCAGCATGTAGGTGAGCATGTATTCGGCCATCACCTGGCCGAAGATACCGACCGCACGGGTCAGGCGATAATCACGCGGCAGCCCTTTGGCCAGCAGCGGCGTGATGCCGGCCCACGTGGACTGTATCCACCGGGGCCCATGCCCTTGGCGCAGCAGGCTGGCGAGCAGGTCGGGCTGGCCCAGCCATACCGGGCAGTCAGGCGCCAGACGCGATAATTCGGCGGAATCGCCGCTGGTCACGATATCCAGCTCTGGCGCCGCCTCGCCCAGCAGGCGGGCATAGTTGGCATGATCCTGTTCAGCGATCAGAACGCGCATGTAGAAGACAACCTTGGCAAACAGCGAAAGCGACCCGGCAGGCGGGCCGCTTGACGAACGATGGGGACCGGGCCGGGATCAGGCAGGGTCGTTGCGGCGCAGCAGCTCTTCGGGCAGGTGCTCGATGTAGTCGTCCTCGGGCGGCGGCATCTGCAGGTGGTAACCCTGGTTGTCGAGGTTCTCCAGGACCTTGGTGATGTCCTCACGCGCCAGCTTGCGCTCGGGGGTCAACACCAGGTCGAAGGCATGCACCGGGGTGCCGAAGAAGGGCAGCAGGGCCTCGGGCACTCGCTCCAGACCCTCGGCCTTGAGCACATAGAGGTACATTTCGTTCTTGCGGGGGCTCTTGTAGATCGAACAGATACGTTTCATCAGGATTCTCCGGCGCCTGCCAGGCTGTCCAGCAGGGCCTGGCCCATGCGCTCGCGGCGCCAGCCGCGCAGCGAATCGGGCAGTTGATAGGGGCCGTTGGGGAAGCCGCTCTTGAGCAAGGCTTCGAGGGTTTTCTTGCGCAGCATCAGCTCCGGGGCGATGCCCAGACGCTCGCCTTCGGCCTGGCCGACCGCGCGCAGGCGCTTGAGGATGCCGGAGGCCTCGATCGGCAGCGGCTCGGGCAGGGCTTGCGGCCATTGTTCGGCCGGTAGGCTCGCCGCACGCTTGATCAGGCCCAGCAGGAACTCGCCGTCTTGGCGGATGGTGCGTGGGTGCATGTCGTCGATTCGGGCCAGTGCCGACAGGTTGTCCGGCTGGCTCTTGGCCATCGGCCACAGCGAGTGCTCACGCAGCACACGGTTGCGCGGCAAGTCGCGGCTGCGGGCCTCACGCTCGCGCCAGGCACACAGCTCGCGCAGCACCGCCAGTTGCTGCGGGGCCAGTTTCCAGGCGAGCTTCACATCGCGGTAAAGCGATTCTGGCTCGACTTCGCGGCGCAACTGGGCGACCAGCTCGGCGCCGTCTTCCAGTACCCAGGCGTACTTGTCGTCAGACAAGCGCGGACGCAGGGCACTGAACAGCTCGGCCAAGTGCACGGCGTCTTCGGCAGCGTAGCTGACCTGGGTTTCGGACAATGGCCGCTGCAGCCAGTCCGAACGGGTTTCGCCCTTGGGCAGCTCGATGCCCAGGACCTCTTGCACCAGGCGCGAGTAACCCATGGAGAAGCCGATGTTCAGGTAGCCGGCGGCCAGTTGGGTATCGAACAGCGGTTGCGGCAGCTTGCCGGTCAGGCGCAGGAGCACTTCCAGGTCTTCGCTGCAGGCGTGCAGCACCTTGACCACGCCGTTGTCCTCGAGCAGCTCGGCCAGCGGTTGCCAGTCGCGGATCAGCAAGGGGTCGATCAGAAAGGCCCGGTTGCCTTCACCGACCTGGATCAGGCCGGCCTTGGGATAGAACGTGTCGACCCGCATGAACTCGGTGTCGAGCGCCACGAAGGGCAGCTCGCGCCAGGCCCGGCAGTGTTCGGCCAGGGTCTGGTCATCTCGTATCCAGTGTATTTCGATGCCCACGAGGCTCTCCCACAAATAATGGCGCGCAGTATATACGGCGCGGGCATTGGGGGTGAAACCTGCGCCATCCTTGGTTTGATCAACGGTCGGCGGTCATCCACGGCCGGCAGCTGGCGAACATATCCATCGATTGCTGGTAGACCTCGGTGCGCACCTGCAACAGGCCGAGCATCGAATGGAACAGATTGTCCTGGCTCAGCGGTGCGTCGCGCAGACGGCCCAGGCAGTCGGTGTCGAGGGCGAAGTCCTGGCGGTAGCTGTCGGAGAACCACACCAACAGCGGCACATGGCGCTGTTGCTCAGGCGCCAACATGTAGGGCGTGCCGTGCAGGTAAAGGTTGTATTCGCCCAGCGACTCGCCATGGTCGGACAGGTAGATCATCGCGGTGTCGACCTTGTCCTGACGGCTGCGCAGAAGATCGATCAGCGAGCCCAGCACCTGATCAGTGTAAGCCAGGGTGTTGTCATAGCTGTTGACGATGGCTTGCTGGTCGCACTGGTTGAGGGCGTTGCTCTGGCACACCGGGGTGAAACGCTCGGCGCTGGCCGGGTAGCGCTTGTAGTAGTCCGGGCCATGGCTGCCCATCTGGTGCAGCACCAGCACAGTGTCCTGGCTCAGATTGTCCAGCAGATCGCCGAGGCCCTGCAGGAGGATCTCGTCATGGCACTCACCGTCGGCGCAGAGCTTGGGGTCCTTGAGGTTGCTGACATCGACGACCTGCACCCGGTCGCAGGTGCCCTTGCACCCGGACTGGTTGTCGCGCCACTGCACGCTAAGGCCGGCGCGCTGGAGGATGTCCAGGAGCCCTTCGCGGTTCTTGGCCACGCGAGCGTCGTAGTCCTTGCGCGGCATGCCGGAGAACATGCACGGCACCGACACGGCGGTTTCGGTGCCGCACGAATGCACATCGCTGAAGGCCAGCAAGCCTTGCTCCTGGCTCAGGCGTGGCGTGGTGTCGCGCCCATAACCCAGCACCCCGAAGTTCTCGGCCCGGGCGCTCTCCCCCACCACCAGCACGGTCAGCGACTTGCGTTCGTGGCGCTGCCAGGCACTGGTGTCGCGCTTGGCGTCCTCGCCGTAGTGCTGGAACGGCCGCGCAGCACTGCCCAGGCGCTCGCTCACATAGCCGAACGAGGCCCCGACGATGTTGCTCGGAGTGAGCATCAAGCGGATTTCATGGTGGTTGCGAAACAGCGAAGACAGCCCCTGATAGTTGAGCAGCGCCACCGAGCCCAGGGCCGCCACGCAGGCACCGCTGACCACCAGCTTGCCCAGCAGCTCGCGATACCAGGGCCGATAGGCAATCCTGGCTTTCCACAGCAGCACCGACGGCAGGACGCCGAGCAGGCCTATGTAAAGGGCGAACTTGATCGACAGCAAGTCACGAACTTCGGCCACGTTGGTCTCGGCCATATTGCGGAACATGCCCGTATCGATCAGCACTCCGTACTGGTTCATGAAATAGGCAACGCCCGCGCCACTCATGAACAACACGATCAACAGGGGCTTGAGCACATACCGGAACGCCACCAGGGTCAGCAGCAGGTTGAACGCGAAAAACATCATCACGGCGAAGGCCAATAACAGCCACATCCCCACCATGCCGGGCGGCACGACGGTTTCCAGGTGCTCCCAGAGCGCGGTATTGAACCCGATCAACAGGTAAAGACTGGCCAGCAACGTGACCCATTCGGCCCGCAGTGTTTTTACGTTCAAGATGATGTTCGCAGTCGAGAATTAAGATCGGCCCATGCACCTGGCAGGGCACCGGGAAGGTGGTCCGAACTTTAGAAAGCGCGCCATCAACATTTCGTGAAAAAGACGCCAACAAAGGGTTGGTTGGCATCGTTACAAGATTAAAAGAATTTCATGTTTCCTGGGCGCACAGGCGGCGCTTGGCATACGACTCGCGGTCGATGTCCAGCACCTCCACGCACAGCTGGATATCCAGCCCTTCCCTGGCGGCAATCGCCTCCTGCAGCACCGCCAGCAGACTGGCGGACAACTGCTTTTTCACCTCAGGCGAACGCCCGCTGAGGATCGCCAGGCGCACGTGGGCAAAGGCGCGCTCGACTGGCGCGGTGCCTACCCGGTAGTCGGAAAAAGCCTGGGCGCGACTCTTGATGTCCAACTCGTCGGCGAACTGGCCGCTGCCCACCAGGGTGTGGTTCAGGCGCATCAGCAGCAGATCGACGTTCAGATCGGCCAGGTTGTCGCTGTATTCCAGGTTCAGGTGAGGCATGGCGCGGGTTCCAGGTCAGGGCGGGAGTGCCACAGCCTACTCCAGTCCCGCAACAGGGCAAAGGCGACTATCCTCAAGGTTCAGGACTTTTTGCCAACCCCTGACCCGAGGTGAAGAAATGCCAGTCCCGCATGATCTGCTCGCTGACCTGCACATTTCCGCTGACGATTTCCAGGCGCTGATCGACAAGGACCAGACGCTCCATCAACTGCACAAGGAGTACAACGCCAAGGACAAGGAAGTGGTGGCCGCCGAAGGCAACGGTACCGCTGACGACGCGGTCAATCGCTTGCGCAAGGAGCGGCTGTTGATCAAGGACAAGATCGAACGGATCGTTCATCCCGCCAGATAACATTCCCCCTTCAAAACCATTCGCGGGTGAACCCGCTCCCACAGGCTCAGCAAAAGCCAGTGGGAGCGGGTTCACCCGCGAAAGCGCCCAGACATGCGACGCAAGCGGCTGCCGTTACGCCCCGGCCGACGCCTTGAGACCGGTCTCCAGATCCTCGATCAGGTCGCGGTAGTCTTCGATACCCACCGACAGGCGCAGCAGGTTCTCGCTGATCCCCATCTGCCCCTTCTGCTCAGGGCTCAGGGAGTTGTGCGACATGGTCCAGGAGTGGTTGATCATGCTCTCCACGCCCCCCAGCGAATCGGCCAGCACGAAGATCGACAGCGCTTCTACCAGGCGATTGACCGCGGCGCGGTCGCCCTTGATCTTCATCGCCACCACCGCGCCGCCGCCGCGCATCTGGCGCTTGCACAGCTCATGCTGCGGATGGCTTTCGAGCTGCGGGTAATACACCTGCTCGACCTGCGGATGCCCTTCCAGGAACTGGGCCACGCGCAGGGCGTTGGCGCACTGGCGCTCCATGCGCACGTCGAGGGTCTTGAGCCCACGCAAGGCCAGGTAGCAGTCGAACGGCCCCTGGATCGCGCCCACGGCCATGCTGATCCGGCGCAGGCGCTTGAGCAGCTCATCGTTGGCCGCCACCACCACACCGCCGATCAGGTCGGAGTGACCGCCGATGTACTTGCTCGCCGAGTGCATCACCAGATCGACCCCCAGGGTGATCGGTCGCTGGTTCCAGGGCGAGCAGAAGGTATTGTCGATGCAGGTGAGGATGCCGCGCTCGCGGGCCAGCGTGCACACTGCCTGGATGTCCACCAGGTGCAGCAAGGGGTTGGTTGGCGACTCGATCCAGATCAGTTGGGTCTCGGGGCGGATGGCGGCGGCGACGGCGTCCAAGTCGTTGAGATCGACATAGGTGGTGGTCAGGCCCGAGGTGCGGCTGCGATAGTCCTCCAGCAGGCGGAAGGTACCGCCGTACACGCCGTTCATCACCACGACATGGGCGTCCTTGGACAGCAGCTCCAGCACGGTGGCCGTGGCGCCGACACCCGAAGCGGTGGCGACCGCGCCCACGCCCTCTTCCAGGGCGGCGACGCAGGTTTCATAGGCATGGCGGGTCGGGTTGCTGACCCGGCTGTAGGCGTATTCGGGGTGGTCATCCAGGCCGCGCTTGATGAACGAGCTGGTGGTGACGATGGCCGGGAAGATGGCGTTGTCGGCGACGCTGGTCTGCTCGCCGGCGTGAATGGTGCGGGTGGCGAAATTGCGCGGCTTGTTGTCGGACATGGTCGGGTCCATTGACGATGATGAAGGAGGAAGGCGCCACTATGGCATATCCGCTGCCCGTCGCCGAGCGAGGGATGAATCTGCTGCCTGGGCTATCTGGCTATTCTCGTGATTCTTCAAGCGCGCTAATCTCGAGAAACTTTTTCTCAACGTGCGCCCAATAACGGTATGGACAGTTTCGATCAACACATCCTCACCTTGCTCCAGCGCGATGCTTCCATCTCCCTCAAGGACCTGGCCGAAGCCGTCAATCTCTCGACAACGCCCTGCTGGAAGCGGGTCAAGCGCCTGGAGGACGAGGGTTTCATCCGCGGCCGCGTCGCCCTGCTCGACCCCGAAAAGCTGGGCCTGGGACTGACCGTGTTCGTCCAGCTCAAGACCCAGCGTCACGACAGCGCCTGGCTCGAGCAATTCGCCAGGGTCGTGACCGGGTTCGAGGAAGTGATGGAGGTGTATCGCATGTCCGGCGACTGGGACTACATGCTGCGGGTAGTGGTGGGCGATATCGCCGCGTATGACCGCTTCTACAAGAAGCTGATCACCAGCACCGATGGCCTTTCGAACATCACCTCGAGCTTTGCCATGGAGCAGATGAAGTACACCACGGCGTATCCGGTGCACCGCTAGAGCGTGGTGGCCCTTTCGCAGGAAAACCCGCTCCCACAAGGTGGACTGCCCCAAGGGTTGGATTGACGTCCAACTCCCGGGAAGCAGTCCACGGCTTGCGGTGAGCCTGTGGGTGCGGGTTTACCCGCGAAAGCGTCGGAGCAGTCAACGCTGCAATACAAGAGATTTAAACCTTGACCAGAGACGCCTCGATCCGATTCCCGGGACGTGCCTTTTCCAGCTTGATCGCCACGAACTTCGACGTCGGGGTGTAGGTCCCCTCGCCGTAGCTGTCCAGCGGCACCAGCGGATTGGTCTCCGGGTAGTAGGCCGCCGCCTGGCCCTCGGGCAGGTCGTAGGCCACCAGACGAAAGCCCGATACGCGCCGCTCACGACCATCTTCCCACAGCGACACCATGTCCACCTGCTCGTCGGGCTCGAAGCCCAGGCGGCGGATGTCAGCCTCGTTGGCGAACACCACCTCGCGCAGGCCGAACACGCCCCGGTAGCGGTCGTCCAGACCATACAGTGTCGTGTTGTACTGATCGTGCGAGCGCAGGGTCTGCAGGATCAGGTCCGGCTTGTCGCCGCGGGCCAGAACCTTGGCGTTGACCAGTTGTTCAGGCAATTCACTGGGGGTGAACTGGGCCTTGCCGGTCGCCGTGTTCCACGTACGATCGGCGGCCGCGTTGCCCAGGTGGAAACCACCCGGCTGCGCCAGACGCGCGTTGAAATCGGTAAAGCCTGGGATCACATCGGCAATCAGTTCGCGGATGCGCCCATAGTCGCCGATCACCCATTCCCAATCGATCGGATGATTGCCCAGGGTCGCCTTGGCCATGCCGGCAACGATTGCCGGCTCCGAACGCAGGTGCGGCGAGCGGGGTTTGAGCTGGCCGTGGGAGATATGCACCATGCTGAAGGTGTCCTCCACGGTGACGCCTTGCGGGCCTTCGGCCTGCAGGTCGATCTCGGTGCGGCCCAGGCACGGCAGGATCAACGCATCACGGCCAGTCACCAGGTGCGAGCGGTTGAGCTTGGTGGAGATGTGCACCGTCAGTTCGCAGTTGCGCATCGCCGCATGGGTGCGCGGTGTATCGGGCGTGGCCTGGGCGAAGTTGCCACCCAAGCCGATGAACACCTTGGCGCGCCCCTCTTCCATGGCCTTGATCGCCAGCACGGCGTTATCGCCATGCTCGCGGGGGACCTTGAACTGGAAGCGTTTTTCCAGGGCATCGAGCAAGCGGGCCGGGGGCTTCTCGTCGATGCCCATGGTGCGGTCACCCTGCACGTTGCTGTGGCCGCGTACCGGCGACAGGCCCGCGCCGGGCTTGCCGACATTACCGCGCAGCAGTTGCAGGTTGACGATCTCCTGCACAGTCGGCACCGAGTGGCGGTGCTGGGTCACGCCCATGGCCCAGCACATGATCACCCGCTCGGCCTTGCGGTACATACGCGCGGCCAGCTCGATCTCGACCAGGCTCAGGCCGGACTGTTCGACGATGTGCTCCCAGGAGGTCGCGTCCACCGCTGCCAGATAGGCCTCCAGGCCATCGGTATGCTCGGCGATGAAGGCGTGGTCGAAGACGGCCGGCTCGCCCTTGGCCTGGGCCTCGCGTTCCCACAGCAGCAGGAACTTGGCAATGCCGCGCATCACCGCCATGTCGCCGCCCAATGCCGGGCGGAAGTACGCGGTGTTGGTCGGCTCCGAGCCGTTGCTGAGCATCTCGAAGGGGTGCTGCGGATGCTGGAAACGCTCCAGGCCACGCTCCTTGAGCGGGTTGAAGCACACCACCTGGGCACCGCGCTTGACCGCTTCGCGCAGCGGTTCGAGCATGCGCGGGTGGTTGGTGCCGGGGTTCTGGCCGATGACGAAGATCGCGTCGGCGTCCTCCAGGTCATGGAACACCACGGTGCCCTTGCCTACCCCCAAGGTGCTGGACATGCCCACGCCACTGGCTTCGTGGCACATGTTCGAGCAATCCGGGAAGTTGTTGGTGCCAAAGGCGCGCACGAACAGTTGGTACAGAAATGCCGCCTCGTTGCTGGCCCGGCCCGAGGTGTAGAACTCGGCCTGGTCGGGCGACTCCAAAGCGTTGAGGTGCCGGGCAACCAAGGCGAAAGCCTCCTCCCAGGAGGTTTCCACATAATGGTCAGTGGCCGCGTCGTAGCGCATGGGGTGGGTCAGTCGGCCCTGGTACTCAAGCCAATAGTCGCTCTGCTCGGCCAGGGCGCTGACGCTGTACTTGGCGAAGAACGCCGGATCCACCGAACGCCCGGTGGCCTCCCAGTTGACCGCCTTGGCGCCGTTCTCACAGAACTTGACCATGTCGCTTTCCGGCGACTCGCCCCAGGCACAACCGGGGCAGTCGAAGCCGCCGTTCTGGTTGGTCTTGAGCATCATGCGCAGGTTCTTGAAGGCGTTCTCGCTGCCCAGCCAGGCCTTGGTCACACTCTTGAGCGCACCCCAGCCGGCGGCGGGGCCGTTGTAATCCCTGATGTGGTTGTCTTCGCTCATGGGGTCCTCGGGCGCTTGAAAATGCACCGGCAGTAAATCTCCGGCTTTTTTTCAGCCTATGAAGAGCGACCCCAACGCGTCCAATCGATATGCCTGACAGCGTGATAAACGGTTTCGATCAAGGCCCACAGGCCGCGTATTTCGTGGCCTGCAGCCATGATAGAGGAGACTGATCGATTAGTCGGGCAAAGCAATTTGACGGAGGTGCGTACAGGTTATAGCTTGAAACGTGTCTGCGGCGACCCGCCGCTTCACCTAACCTGCAGAGCACGATCGTGGAAGAAAACACCCGGGCACTGATCGACGGATTCAATCGGCGCATCGACTATCTGCGGATGTCGGTGACCGACCGCTGCGACTTCCGTTGCGTCTACTGCATGGCCGAAGACATGCAGTTCCTGCCACGCCAGCAGATCCTCAGCCTTGAGGAGCTGTACCAGGTGGCCGAACGTTTCGTCGCCCTGGGGACCCGCAAGATCCGTCTGACCGGTGGCGAGCCCCTGGTACGCCAGGGCATCGTCGAGCTGTGCGCACGTATCGCCGCGCTGCCTGGTCTGCGCGAGCTGTGCCTGACCAGCAACGGCTCGCAATTGGGCCGCCTGGCCCAGCCGCTGTTCGATGCCGGTGTATCACGCCTGAACATCAGCCTCGACAGCCTCGATGCCGAGCGTTTCCGCAGCCTGACCCGCACGGGCGACTTGAACCAGGTGATCGCCGGCATCGACGCCGCGCGCAGCGCCGGTTTCCAGCGCACCAAGCTCAATTGCGTGGTGCTCAAAGGCCGCAATGACCATGAAATCGTCGACTTGGTGCGCTTTGCCGTCGATCGGGAACTGGACATCTCCTTCATTGAGGAAATGCCCCTGGGTGTGATCAATGAGCATGAGCGCGGCGAGTCCTACTGCTCCAGCGATGATGTGCGCGCACGCATCGCCGAGCATTTCACCCTGGTCGAGTCGGCCGAATCGTCCCAGGGCCCGGCCCGTTACTGGCGTCTGGCCGAAGCGCCGCAGACCCGGGTCGGCTTCATCTCGCCCCACAGTCACAACTTCTGCGCCACCTGCAACCGCGTGCGCCTCACCGTCGAGGGCCGCCTGCTGCTGTGCCTGGGCAACGAGCACTCGATGGACCTCAAGCAGATCCTGCGCGCCCACCCAGGCGACGCCGAGCGCCTGGAACGGGCCATTCGCGACGCCATGCAGCTCAAGCCCTACCGCCATCACTTCGAAGTCGGCGGCGAGGTGCAGATCCTGCGCTTCATGAACATGACCGGCGGCTGACCGGCCGCCTCTGGAACTCCATGATCGTCCATCCCCGCCCCGATCTACTGCGTGTGCTGTTCACCCTCAAGGGATCGATCGTCAAGCGCATCGCCCTGCGCTGCCTGATGGTGACCGTGCTGGCTGCACTGATCGTGATGATCGAACACCACTTCCCTGCATTCTTCTACCCCGTCAGCGCCACGCCGTTCACGCTGTTGGGGTTGTCGCTGTCGATCTTCATGAGCTTTCGCAACAACGTCTGTTATGACCGTTGGTGGGAGGGCCGCAAAGCCTGGGGGCAACTGATCATCGAAGCGCGCTCGTTCATCCGCGAAAGCCAGGTGATCAACGACGCGCACCTGCGCGCGCGGCTGCTTCGCGGGCTGTGTGGTTTTGCCCACGCCCTGAATGCGCGCTTGCGCAACGAAGATGAACTGCAGGCTGCTGGCCCCTGGCTGGCCGAGGCCCCCCGCGCAGGCTCGTGCAACCCTTGCGACGCCATCCTGCGCGAGATCGGCGAGCAATGCTCGCGCCTGGCCGAAGACAAGCAGATCAGCGAATGGCGTTACACCCTGCTGGAACAGCGCCTGGTGGGGATGTCGCAGGTGCAGGCGACTTGCGAGCGGATCAAGAGCACGCCAATGCCCTTTCCCTACACCTTGCTGTTGCACCGCACCAGCTACATCTTCTGCCTGCTGCTGCCCTTCGCCCTGGCCGAACCCCTGGGCTGGCTGGCCCCGGCGTTCACCACCATCATCAGCTACACCTTCTTCGGCCTTGACGCCATCGGCAACGAGCTGGAAGACCCGTTCGGGCGCGACGAAAACGACCTGCCGACCGACGCCCTGGTACGCACCGTCGAGCGCGACGTGCTCTGCGCCCTGGGACACGAGCCACTGCCGCCGGCGTTGATGCCGGTCGATCATGTGCTGAGCTGAACAAGCGCCGCGCGGCCTGTCGGTGCGGGTTTATCCGCGAACACATCAGTGGGCTTACTAGCGCATTCGCGGGTAAATCCGCTCCCACAGGTGCCTGCCAACCGCTTGTCTAGCCGCGGCTTTCGCAGGCCCCCACCGCCTTGAGGTGCGGGACGAAATTGCATGGCCGATGCCGCGCATCCAGTTGCTCCACCAGAATGCCTTCCCAGGCCGTGCGACAGGCGCCGGTCGAGCCCGGCAAGCAGCAGACCAAGGTGCCGTTGGCCAGCCCGGCCAGGGCCCGGCTCTGTACGGTCGAGGTGCCGATATCGAGGATCGACAGCGCCCGGAACAGCTCGCCGAAGCCATCGATACGCTTGTCGAGCAGACACTCCACTGCCTCGGGTGTGCTGTCACGACCGGTGAACCCCGTGCCGCCGGTGATCATCACCACCTGCACCTGTTCATCGGCGATCCATTGGGCGACCTGGGCGCGGATCTTGTAAAGGTCGTCCTTGAGCAGCGCACGCGCCGCCAGGCGATGACCGACTTCCACCGCTCGGGTGGCGAGCAGCTCGCCCGAGGTGTCGTTATCGAAGGTGCGGGTATCGCTGACAGTCAGCACGGCGACATTGAGCGGTACGAACACCGCATCCGGTTTCACACTCACCTTGGGTTCCTCTGCATGGGGCATGGTCACACCACGCTAGGGCCAACCCTTGGACGGCGTCCAATCGATATGACGAACCAAACCATCAACCGGCTCTATCATCACGAAACAATGGCCAGCCACGGCAGACTTGGTTAAGGTCGCGCAATCGACTCTTTGCCCGCCAGGCCGCGCCATGGACATCAAACAGCTCAAATTCCTCATCGCCCTCGACCAGACCCGACACTTCGGTCAGGCCGCCGCGTTGTGCCACATCACCCAGCCGACCTTGTCCATGCGCCTGCGCAATCTAGAGGACGAACTGGACCTGGTGCTGGTCAAGCGTGGCCAGCGCTTCGAGGGCTTCACTGAAGCCGGCGAGCGCATCCTGGCCTGGGCCCGCACCCTGCTCGCCGCTCACGACGGCCTGCAGGCCGAGGCCGCCAGTTGCCGTGGCCAGGTGGTCGGCAGCCTGCGTCTGGGCACCGTGCCGCTGGCCAGCTTCAACCCCATGCACCTGCTGCTGCCACTGCGCGAGAAGTACCCGGAGCTGCACTTTCAGGTCAGCTCGCTGAGCTCCGAGCAGATCATCGATGGCCTGAGCCGCAATCAGCTGGACCTGGGGATCTGCTACCTGGACCAGGTCAATGCCAGCTTCTTCGAGGTGATCGAACTGGGCACCACCACGATGGGCCTGCTGCATGACACCCGGCACTTCGCCTTCGACGGACCGCAATTGCGCTGGGAAGCCTTGGCCAACCTGCCTCTGGGCCTGCTGAGCAAAGGCATGCACTACCGCCAG
This sequence comes from Pseudomonas sp. PKS, assembly GCF_051913525.1. NCBI lineage: Bacteria > Pseudomonadati > Pseudomonadota > Gammaproteobacteria > Pseudomonadales > Pseudomonadaceae > Pseudomonas > Pseudomonas sp. PKS. The sequence continues at coordinate 112,928 of NZ_JBEGDO010000015.1, forward strand.
TCGTTGGACCTGAGCCTGCGCAGCCGGGGCCTGGAGCCGGCTGCAGTGCTCGAGAGCGACTCCACGTTCCAGCTGATCCAGGCCATCAACACCGGTCTATGCTGCGCGGTGATGCCGCTCGATTGCGGGCTGGAAGAGTTGTCCGAGCACTTGCGCATCCTGCCCATCGCCGATGCCAGCATCCACAGCCCGGTAGGCTTGCTGCTGCGCCGTAGCGAGCCGCGCTCGGCGATTGCCGAGCAGTGCTTCGACGAGGCCAAAACGCTGTTTACCGTGCAACCCTGAGCGCGTCCCTGTAGATCTCAAGGATGCTCCGGATCGTGTCCCAACGACTGCAAGAACAGCGAGAACAACTCCGGCTGCGAGGAAATATCCAGCTTGGCATACAGGTGCCGGCGGTGAACCTTGACGGTTTCCGGAGAAATCGCCAGACGCTCGGCCATGGCCTTGGATGAGTAGCCACGCAGGATCAACCGGGCGATCTCGAGCTCGCGCTCGGACAACACCCCCGCCCCGAAATGACTCAGCGCATCGCGCACCTGGGCCGCCACCGGCTCGCCCGCCGGCATCAGGCGTTGGCTGCGCAACTGCCAATGCTGTTGCATCAGGGCCAGCACCCAGGGGCAGAACATCGCCAATTGTCCGCACTGCTGCGAACTGAACGGCCGGCGCATGCCCAACGACAACGACAATGCCCCCTGGCCCGGCAACTGCAGGATGAACTGCACCTCGTCCTCCAGCACGTTGGCATGGAAGTAGTTGAGGTAGTACTCACTTTGGTGGAACTGGTCCGGCGCCACCTCATCGAGCCGGTACAACCCGCTGGACACGCCATCTTGGCAGGCCTGGAAGAACGGATCGAGCTGGTACAGGCCACTGAGGTACAGCGGCATCGCCGCCGGTCCGTCCTGGGGCGCGGCGTCGTATTCCTCAAGCACCAAGGGAGCTGCGTTGCTGGGGTAGAAGACCGCCAGGGCATTGTCGAACGGCAGCCAGCGGTGCAGGAGCAGGATCAACTGCTTCCACAAGCGGGGCTGACCGATCTGTTCGATGGTGCGACCAAGGTTGGCGTGAATGCCGACTTCATGAAACAGGCTTTGCATCCGCAGGCTCCCCTGAATAGGTGATGGGATTTGCCGTCTTTCCCGCCTGCGCGTCAAGTGGGCGTACCCCAATAGGGTAATTGGCCGCACGCCCCGTCACGCCTAGATTGCAGCCCATGCCACGCCCCGCGTCGAGGGCACGCTCCCTTTCTTCGTCACTGCCTCAACCACCAATAACAATTCGAGGAGAACGACATGCACGACAGTGCGCTCAAGCCCAGCCTGGGCATGCTCGATGTGGTCGCCATCACGGTCTCGGCGGTCACGCCGGCCAGTTCCGTGTTCGTCATCGCCCCTTTTGCCATCTCCCAGGCCGGCAGTGGTGCCTTCCTGGCCTTTGTCCTGGCCGCGCTGCTGGCCTTGATGTTCGCCTGGTGCTACGCCGAACTCGGTCGGGCGCACACCTCGGCGGGTGGCGAGTATGTCTATGCCAAGCGGGTATTCGGTGGCATGGCCGGCTACGCCACCTTCCTGACCGTGATGGTGATGCTGCTGTTCATCCCGCCCGTGCTGGCCACGGGCGCAGCCACCTACCTCAACAGCGCCCTGGGCACGCAATTCGACACCCAGACTGTCGCCCTGGCCATTGTCGCCGCCAGCTACGGCCTGGGTATTCTCAACATCCGCGTCAATGCCTGGGTCACGGGTATCTTCCTGCTGTGTGAGGTTGCCGCCCTGCTGGTGATCGTGGTGCTCGGTTTCGGCAACATCAGCCAGCCGCTCAGCGTGCTGACCCAACCCCAGCACATCGACCACGGCCTGCTCACCGCCGCGCCCTGGGCCCTGGTGATAGCCGCCATGGGCACCGCGCTGTTCTCCTATAACGGTTTCGGCGGCGCCGTGGTGCTGGCCGAGGACATGAAAGACGGCGGGCGCAGCAACCACCACGCCGTGCTCTGGTCGCTGGCGCTGGTGGTGGCGATCGAGCTGATACCGATCGGCGCCCTGCTGCTCGGCGCGCCGTCGCTGCAAGACATGCTCGCCAGCCCCGACCCGATCGGCTATCTGCTCACTGCCCACGGCAACGAAACGCTGTCGCGGCTGGTCAGTGCCGGGATCTTCCTCTCGGTGTTCAATGCCATCATCGCCATCGTCATCCAGTCTGGCCGGGTGGTGTTCAGCAGCGGTCGCGACCAGCTTTGGACGCCCGCGTTGAATCGCCTGTTCACCCGCATCCACCCCCGTTGGGAATCGCCTTGGCTGGCCACCTTGTTCCTCGGTGTGCCCTCGGCGGCCCTGACCTTCAGCTCCAACCTGGAGGGGCTGACCTCCTTCACGGTCTTGCTGCTGGTCATGGTCTACCTGGCCGTGGCGTTATGCGCCCTGTTCAGCCGGGTACTGCGCAGCGACCGCGAGCACCCCTACCGCATGCCGCTGTGGCCTCTACCCGCCTTGCTGGCCACCATCGGGGCTGGCTACCTGCTGCTCAATGGCCTGCTCGACGCCTCGGTCCGCGACACCCTGATCATTCTCGGCATACTGGCTGTCTCGGTGATCCTCTACAGCACCTACGGCAAGCTCAGCCCCACTTTCCAGAAACGCTGAACAACAGGAGTCCCTATGCGCGCGCGTCAACTTGGCATCACCCTGGGCCTGGGCACCCCCGGCCAATTAAACGCCATCACCGATGTGCCCGGTGTTCGCGTCGGTCACAGCACCCTCATGGCCGATAGCGACGGCAAGCAGGTGCGCACCGGCGTCACCGTGATCCAGCCGCGCCCTGGCGCAGCCCGCCTGGCGCCCTGCTTTGCCGGGGTCCATGTGCTCAATGGCAACGGCGACGCCACCGGGCTTGAGTGGATCCGCGAAGCGGGCCTGTTGACCACACCGCTGGCCATCACCAACACCCACAGCGTTGGCGTGGTGCGTGACGCGCTGGTCGCCGCCGAGCGCGATGCCCTGGCGGACCCGGCCGTGTACTGGTGCATGCCGGTGGTCATGGAAACCTATGACGGCCTGCTCAACGACATCTGGGGCCAGCACATTGGCCCGGACCAGGTGAACGAAGCCCTGGCCCGTGCCGAATCCGGCCCGGTCGCCGAGGGTGCGGTGGGCGGTGGCACGGGCATGATCTGCCATGAGTTCAAGGGTGGCATCGGCACCGCCTCGCGCAAGCTGTCGACCGAACAGGGCGGCTGGACGGTCGGTGCGCTGGTCCAGGCTAACCACGGTCAACGCCGCGAGCTGCGCGTCGATGGCTATCCGGTGGGCCGGGTACTGGATGGCATCCCGTCGCCCTTCGACGAGCGCGGCGAGCCCGGCATGGGCTCGATCGTGGTGATCATCGCCACCGACGCTCCGCTATTGCCACATCAGTGCCAACGCCTGGCCCAGCGGGCCTCCATCGGCATCGCCCGCACCGGCGGCGGTACCGAAGATGCCAGTGGCGACCTGTTCCTGGCGTTCTCCTGTGCTGAGCAACACTTGCCCGCCGCCGAGTACGGCCGCAAGGGCACCCCGTTCAGCCTGCCGGTGCAGATGCTCAACAACGACCACATCACGCCATTGTTCATGGCGGCGGCCGAAGCGGTGGAAGAGGCGATCGTCAATGCCCTGCTGGCAGGCGTCGACATGCACACCGCCGACGGCGTGCTGGTGCCGGGGCTCGGTGGCGAGCGGTTGCTGGGGGCCCTGCGCCAGGTGGGGTGGCAGGGTTAGGAACCGGGGGCTGCTGTGCGGCCCCGAATCCCCTGAAGCAGGTGCGTTTCGGAAAAAACTAGGAAACAGAGCGCAGGCTACCCAGCTCCTCGCCCGTCAGGAACAACAACGAGAACAGCTCGCTCTGGGAGTTCACGTCCAGCTTGCGGTACACGTTGCGCCGATGAACCTTCACCGTCTCGGCGGAAAGCGCGAGCTTGGCCGCGGCCTCCTTGTTGGAATGGCCGGAGAGGATCAAGCGCACCACATCCAGTTCCCGTGCGGTGAGCACCGACTCCAGCTGCCGGCGCGCTTCATCGCGACCTTGGGCATAGTCCAGCGCCGGTTTGCCGGCAGGTGCCCGCTCCGGCAGGCTCTCGAAATGCAGGCGCTGGCGCATCAGGCCGATCAGCCAGGGGCGGATCAACTCCAGCACGGCGAGCTGCTCGGCGCCAAACCGCCGACAGCCCCCCAGCGACAGGCACAGCGTGCGCCCCTGCCCCACCACCACGTTGAACTGGACTTCGTCGGCGACCACGTTATGGGTGAAGTACAGCCGGTAGTAATCGGTCTGCTGGAAGTGCTCCGGGGCGATGTCGGCCAGGCGCACCAGACCGGTCTGCGCCTGCTCCCGACTGTTGAGGTAGAACGGGTCCAGCAGGTACAGGCCATTGGCGTATTCGCTCACCAAGGGGTCGATACCCTCCCGGTCATAGGGGCTTTGATCGAAGATCAGTGGCTTGTCTTGGCTGAACAGCAAGGCAACCCAGGAATCCACCTCGACGAAATCGCCCAGCAACGTGGCCAGCGTGCGCCAGAAGCTCGGTCGATCAAGGTGCTCGATGCACTGGCCTATGCCCTGATGCCATGAAAGATCCTGCAGACTCAGGCCCATGCCTACCCCCGGGTTAACCACTCGGCGTGATTGTTTTGACAGTCGTTGTTTTCATACTTGCATCACCCTTTGCAAAAGTCACCCGACCCCAAGCCGGTCGCACACAACGAGACGGACTGCCCATGAAAATCGAAGTGGTACAAACTACGACGCGCGATGGCGACACGCCCTACAACCTCAGTTGCATCCTCAAAGACATCGCCCAGTGTGCCCCGGACACCGATATCGTGCTGTTCCCCGAGTCGCACCTGACCGGGTTTCTCAGCCAGGAAGACGTCGGCATGCTCTCGGAATCTGTCGAGGGCGAAGCCGTGCAGGCGGTGGTCGAAGCGGCGCGCCAGCGCAATGTGGCGGTGGTGCTGGGGCTTTATGAAAATGCCCATGGCACCTTCTACAACACCACGTTGTTCATTGCGCCTGAAGGCATACTGCTCACCTACCGCAAGACCCACCTGTGGGTGCCGGAGCATGGCATCGTGGTGCCTGGGGATCGCTTCTCGACCGTGGAGTGGCGTGGGGTGCGCATCGGCCTGCTGATCTGTTACGACAGCGAGTTCCCCGAGACCGCCCGGGCACTGACGGCGCTCGACGCACAGGTGATGCTGATCACCGATGGCCTGGCCGAGCCTGAGGATAACGTGCATCGCGTGTCGGTGATGGCCCGGGCGATGGAGAATCAGGTGTTCGCCGTGGTGGCCAACCGGGTGGGCAATGGGCCGGACGACTGCGTGTTCGTCGGCAACAGCCTGGGGGTCGACCCCTTTGGCAGGACGCTGTTCGAGGCGGGTCGGGGCGAGTCACGGCATACCGTGACCCTGGACCTGTCGCTGATCGGCAAGGCCCGTGCCTTCCACGACTACCGCGCCAACCAACGCATCGCCCTGCCGGGTGAGCGCATCGAGCATCCCAACGGCTTACGCGAACTGGTCATCGGCTAAGTCCCGGGTGGCGCCTGCACTAAACGCGGCGCCTGCTTCGCGGGTAAACCCGCTCCCACAAGTGCTGCAGTGTCATTAGAAACACTGCTGCACCTGTGGGAGCGGGTTCTGCAGTGTCATCGAGAGCACCGCTGTACCTGTGGGCGGGTTTACCCGCGAAAGGGCCAGAACTGGCGATACAGGACTATCGCCATCCCCCCCTCAATGCCGGGCCAGCACCGCCTCACCCGCCACGCCAGCAGGCGCTTCGTCGATCTGCGCCATGCTCAGGCGCGAAGTCTCGCGCAGCATCAGCGAACACACCGCTACCAACGCCAACGCCCCAGCCCCATACAGGGCCACGCCCAACGGATTGTGGTCGGTGAGGATGAGGATCGCCGTGGCGATGCTCGACGCTGTCCCACCGCCCAGCGCGGCACCGATCTGATAGCTGGCCGAGATCCCGGAATAGCGCATGCTGCGCGGGAACTGCTCACCCAGAAATGCCGGGATCGGCCCCTGGGTCGCGCCCATCAGCAGGCCAGTGAGGCTGTAGGCGAACAAAGCAATGCCGAAGCTCTTCATACCTACCAGTTCGAAGAAGGCGAACAGGCCGAGCGCCATGACCACAGCACCGAACACCATTACCGTGCGCCGGCCCAAGCGGTCGGACAGGTAGCCGAACAGCGGCGCGGAGAACACGATGGCGATCGACAAGGTCAGGTCGAACATCAACGCCTGGGTGCTGCCGAAGCCCACCTGGGTGGCGTAGGTCAGGAAGAACGTGCTGCCGATGTAGGCGATGGTGCAATAACCGAAGGCAATGCCGGTGCACAGCAACAACTGGCGCGGACGCTGGCGTAAGGCTTCGGCCAACGGTGCACGGACCGGCTTGACCGCCGGGGCGGCGACCGGTACCGGTGCTTTGAGGCGCGCGTACAGGCCGATCAGCACCAGGGTGCCGCCGAGCCAGAACGGGATGCGCCAGGCAAAATCCACCAGGTTGTCATTGAAGGCGGCACTGACGATGGCGAACACTGCAGCACCGAGGATGCCGCCAACGCCAATGCCCATGCTCGTGAAGCTGCCCCACAACCCTCGCCTGCCCGGCGGCGCCGACTCGATGCCGAACAGCGCGGCACCGCCCCACTCGCCCCCAGCGGCAAAGCCCTGGATCAGACGCAACAACACCAACAGGATCGGCGCAACGACGCCGATGCTGGCATGGCTTGGCAAGCAGCCGATGAGGAAAGTGCTCAAGCCCATGAGCAGCAAGGTCGCGACCAGCACCTTCTGCCGGCCGATGCGATCGCCATAGTGGCCAAACACCAAGCCGCCCAGTGGCCGGGCGAAGAAACCGGCGCCAAAAGCGCTGAAGGCCACCAGGGTCGCGGTCAGGTGATCCATCTGGGGGAAGAACACCTGGGGAAACACCAGCGCAGCCGCGGTGCCGTAGATGATGAAGTCATAGAACTCCAGCGCAGTGCCCATGCCGGAGACGCAGAAGGTCCGCAGCGCAGACCGGGACGACGCAGGGTTGGAATGTTCCGCATGCATTGTTGTTGTTCTCGTTGTCAGCGGGTGCCGCCCTGCTCAGGCGGCACCGGGTGGGCTCAGAAACGTTCGAAGCCAGCCTTGGCCAATTGCAGCGGCGTGCCCGCCACGTATTCCAGCACGCAGCGCTCGGTATCGATCCCCACGCTCAGCAGGGTTTCCCAACGTTCGGTGTCAGGCATGGCCATGTCCGGGTGGAAGCAGATCGGCGCACTGTCACCTTGTGCGCCACACATGGCTTCGGCGCGGGCGCGCAGGTCGGCGCTGCCCATCTGGCCGATCACCTGCTCCAGGTGACCCAGGCGGCACTGGGTGTCGGCACGGTCGGCAACCTGCTCGCCCAGGCTCAGCTGCGGGTCGAGGAAGTGGTTGGTGTGCAGCAACCAGCCGTCTTCACGGGGCAGCACCAGTGCCGTGCGCTCTGGACTGAGCTCGATGCTGACGGCGCGCGGGCTGCTGTCCTCGCGGGAGAACACGGTAAGCACGGTGGAGGCGCTGACCCGCGCCGAACGGGCCAGCTCGATGGCCTCCTCGACGCTACTGGCCTCTTCGAGCAGACGACGGGCAATGGCGTGCACGGGCACACCGCCGCTGTCGTTGTCACTGGTGTGGTGGAGAATGTTGAAGTGCAGCCCCAGGCCTGCGCTGTTCACGCCCAGCTTGGCAAGCATGCCGAATTCGCAGAACAACTTGACGTTCATGCCACGTTCGGTGTGCAACGCCAGCATCAGGCCATGAGGGCAGAGGCTGTCGTGCCAGTCCCAGGTCTGCAGGGACTGCGGCGCCCGTGGGCCGCGCGGGGCATGCACGGTGGTGGAGCATTCGCTGTGGCGGGTGCGTGCAGCCAGCACCTCGGTGCGGGCGTTGAGGCTTGCCAGCTGCCACACCGGCAGGTCGGCGCCACTGGCCATACCGATCACCTCGGCCGCCAGATTCGGGCTCCAGGCTTCCAGGGCGGCCAGACTGTTTTCGCCGATACGTTGCGCCTCGCGCACGGACACGCCCACCCGAGGGAAGAAGTCCAGGTAGAGCTGGGTGGTATGGCGGATCTGCTCGGCGAAACGCTCGCCGATCTGGCGACCACGCTCGGCAGGCGTGCGGATATCGGTGACTAGGGTATGGATCTTCACTGCGGGGGAACTCCTGGTACAGCAGGCTCGGGGCATCGTTGCTGTTCTGGAAAGAGTGAGGCCGCCTCGCCCCGCTGCTGCACGCCCCTGCCGTGAGGGTGACAGGAGGGAGTGGATCGGGCACGAAGTGGCCGCTGTGTTCAGGCAACCACCGCTAGCCTAACGAGCCGTCCCCGGTGGATCATCTCCACAACCCGCACAACTTTTGTGCCCAAACGGAACAATTACACCCCGCAGTCCGATTACAGCCCTTGGCTGCGCAGTTGCTCGTGCAGCAAGGCGATGAACGCCTGCACCTTGCGCGTGTTGCGCCGATGGGGCAGGTACAGCACGTGCACCCAGGGCCCGAAGGCACTCAAGGCCCGCCAGTAGTCCGGCAGCACTTCTACCAGTTGCCCGCGGGCCAGATAGGGCGCGGCGCACCAGGTGGGCACGAACTGCAGGCCATGACCATCGAGCAGGCAGGCGAGCAGGAAGTCGAAGTTGTCGCTCACCAGCCGGGGCGTGGGCTGGCGTACACGCAAGGTCTGGCCTTCATGCTCGACCCACCAGAAGCTGCGGTTCAGCAGCGGATGGCGCAACAGCAGCCAGTCATGCTGGGCGTAGTTCTCCAGGGTGATGGCTTCGCCACGCCGGGCCAGGTAGTCGGGGCTGGCACACAGCACCACGCGGTTCTCGATCAGCGGTTGGGCGATCAGCTCGGGCTGGTCGGTGGGGCCATCGCGCAGCGACAGGTCGTAGCCGCCGTCGATCAGGTCTTCGTTGGCGTCGTTGAGGTTCACCTCCAGGCGCACCTGCGGGTGTTCGCGCATGAAGCGAAAGCAGACCTGGTTGAGAAACGCCGGGCCGAACGAAGGCGGCGCGGTGATGCGCAAGGTGCCGCGCAGTGCGTGCTGCAACTGCTCCACCTCCTCGGTCACCAATTGCAGGTGCATCAAGGCCTGGCGCGCACCTTCCAGATACACCGTCCCGGCCTCGGTCAGGGCCATGCGCCGGGTGGTGCGCTCGAACAGGCGCACGCCGAGCTCGGCCTCCAGGTGAGCGACGGCCTTGGTGATGGCCGAAGGTGTCTTGCCCAACTGCTCGGCCGCACGACTGAAGCTGCCGTGTTCGGCGGCGGCGACGAAGATGGTCAGGGCCGTCATTTTGTCCATGGTTTCTTCCTGTTCGGCACAAGCGAGGCAACGGAGGGAGCACGCGAGTATCCACGCCCTTCCATCAAGCCCGCAAACAGCGCGGATTTGAATAGGCGCCGAGCGACGTGTGGCTTGCACCACGGCAATCATAGGCCATGGATTGTTTCCTGATCGCGAAAAAAGTTGTGCCTGTCGTCGCATTTAACCGGCCATGCGCGTTGGCTAGGCTGCGGCGCAATCACAACAAGAACGAGGCACCGAATGAAGCACCTCCTGAAGATGGCGATCAGCGCGGGCCTGGCCTGCACCTCCCTGCACAGCTTCGCTGCAGTGGACGTGATCTTTCACAACGCCAAGGTCTACACCGCCGAGCCAGGCCAGCCGCTGCAGCAGGCGGTGGCGGTCGAGGGAGAGAAGATCGTTGCCGTGGGATCCGACCAGGCGGTGCTGCGCCTGAAGGCCGACGCAACCCGTGTCATCGACCTGGGTGGCAAGGTGCTGATGCCGGGCATGCTCGATTCTCACTCCCATGCCATCAAGGGCGGCCTGCAACTGGAACTGGCCAACCTGATGGGTGAGCAGATCCCGCTCGATGAATTGGAGCAACGCCTGCTCGAGTGGCGCAAAGATGGCAAGGCCGTGCGTGGCGAGTTCCTGGTCGTCGGCGGCGTGCCGGGGACCTACTGGGATGACATCCCGTCCCTGGAGCAGCGCTTCAACCATGGCCAATGGGCCGAACAGCCGATCCTTCTGGCTGCCAACGACATGCACACCGGCTGGGCCAACCAGGCCCTGCTCAAGCGCGCCAAAATCGATGCAAAGACCATCGCGGCTCTGCCTGCCGAGGCCCGCAGCACCATGGGTCAGCATGAGGACGGCACGCCCAACGGGTTTCTGGCCGATGCCAGCTACTACCCGGTGACCGACCTGCTGCCGCCGCTCTCCCACGACACCCTGATGACCGCCGGACGCATGGCCCTGGACTACTCCAAGCAGCTCGGCATCACCGGCTGGATGGACCCACTGGCCAACGAACTGCCCGGGGCGGACGTGAAGAACGACTCGCTCGGCGTGCTGCCGGTCTACAAGGACCTCTCCCAGCGCGGCGAGCTGACGGCCCACATTGCCGCGCTGCTGATGGCCGACTCAAAGGCCCGCCCGGCCGACCTGGATGAGCTGGACAAGGTGCGCCAGCAGTTCCTCGGCGTGCGCAACCTCACCCTGCCCGGCATCAAGGTCTTCGCCGACGGCGTCGCCGAGATGCCGGCGCAGAGCGCAGCGATGCTCGAACCCTACAAGAACTCCGGCCAACGCGGCGAACTGCTGCTGGACCCGAAACACTTCGGTGAGCTGGTCGATGCCGCCGATGCCCGCGGCTGGCTGGTGCATGTCCATGCCATCGGCGATCGCGCGGTGCGCGAGGCGCTCAATGGCGTGGAACAGGCCCGACGTGCCCGTCACAGCGGCGTCCCCCATTCGATCACCCACCTGCAGATGGTCAGCGCCCAGGACTATCCACGCTTCAAGCAGCTCGATGTGATCGCCTCGATGCAGTTGTACTGGGCCAGTGCCGACGAGACCAACCTCGACCTGGTCAAGCCGTATGTCGATGAGCATGCCTTCGCCCACAGCTACCCGGCCCATTCGCTGTACAAGGCCGGTGCGACCATCGCCGGCGCAAGCGACTGGCCCATCACCACCCCGGAGCCGTGGAAGGCGATCTACCAGGCAGTAAGCCGCAAGGGCCCCAAGGGCGTGCTCAATGCTGACGAGGCCATCGACCGGAAAACCATGTTCCAGGCCTACACCCTCAATGCCGCCCGCGCCATGCGTCTTGAGCAGCAGGTCGGCTCGCTGAAGGTCGGCAAGCAGGCCGACATGATCGTCCTGGACCGCGATGTGCTCAGCGTCGACCCCGAGGCGCTGCGTGACACCCAGGTGTTGCAGACCTGGTTCGCCGGCAAGCAGATCTACCAGCGCTGATTGCTTCGCGGGCAAACCTGCTCCACAGGTACAACACCGACGCCTGTGGGAGCGGGTTTTACCCGCGAAAAACCACTCCCCGCTTCACCGTGCACAACAACAATAAATGGAAAGCATCGAATGACCTTACGCAACCTCATCGCAGGCGGCCTGCTCGCCTGTGCCCCGCTGGCCCACGCCATCGACCTCAATGACGATTTCAGCCTCGAGGCCAAGGCTGGTCTGTTCAGCGACTACCGCACCCGCGGCATCTCCCAGACCCAGAACGATCCGGCCCTGCAGGGCTCGCTGACCCTGGCGCACGCCAGCGGCCTGTACGCAGGCGTCTGGAGCTCGAACGTCGACTTCGGTTTCGGCAGCAGCACACGCCAGGAGCTGGACTACTACGCCGGCTACTTCTGGCAGATCAACGACGATGTCACCCTCGATACCTCGTACATCAAGTACGTGTACCCGCGCCAGGGCAACTTCAACTACGGCGAGTACCACACCGAACTGCGTGCCTGGGGTGTGCTGCTCGGTGGTAACTACTCGGACAACTTCAACGGCGACCAGTCGATGCTCTACAGCTATGTGGGCTACACCACACTGCTGCCGTACGACACCGACCTGCTGGTGCGCTACGGGCGCAACGACTACAAGGATCCGAGCTGGTTCGCCAATGACGGGACCAGCCGTGATGACTATCACGAGTGGGAGGTTAAGCTGACCCGCACGATGCTGTCGCTCGATTGGTCGGTCAGCTACATCGACACCGACCTTTCCGAGAGCGAATGCGCCAGTTACCTCGGTTTCAAGGATGTCTGCTCGGCCACGGTGGTGGCCGCGGTCAGCAAGACATTCTGACCCCAGCGGCCCAGGTCACTGGCTCGAGTCCTCACGCTTGAGCGAAAACCGGCACACCGTGCCCCCACGCAACATGCATTCCTCATGCACGGTCTCACCGCCGCCCAAGGCCCCGATCAGCGCCAGGTCCAGCTCGCAGACCACCGGATGGGCCTTGGCCAGGTGATGGAACACGCAGTTGTGGGCCACGATCTGCGGCTCGCCGGAGGAGCGGAAGAACACCTGGGCCTCGTAACCTGCGTTGTTCATGTGCTCGACGATGCGCGCCTCATCCACCACGTGCGCCTCCAGGTCCTCGGCCATCTTGCGACCGAGGCTGCGCATCAGCGCCGAGAGGGCCTGGGGCCCGATGAGGCCGGCCACTTCGTCGATCAGCAGGTTGGCCAGCAAGGGGTACTGTCGGGGGAACAGTTCTCGCGCATGGTCGGTCAGCTGATGCAGCTGCTCCGGGCGCCGCCCGGTGGGCCGGGTGGCGCCGCGTCTGACCAGGCCGTCGCGTTCCAGTGCCGCCAGGTGCTGACGCACCGCGGTGCGGGTGATCGTCAGGGCCTGCGCCAGCTCATCGATGCTCATGCCGTCAGGCTGGTAGAGCAAGGCATTGAGCAGGTCCTGTTGGGTACGGCCCAGTCCTTCCAGCATGCGGTGGTTCCTCGTTCAGAACTTGTCCGGGAACTGCTTGACCAGCGCCCCGGCCAAGGCATCGGCCAGGGTCAGCATGTGCTGACGCATCATCTGCCAAGTTTGGGCCTCGCCAGCGTAGTCCTGCGCAGCGAGCTGGTCGATCTGCGACAGGTGGTGCCCACCATGGGCGGTCAGGATCGACAGCAATGTCTGCTCCGGCAAGTACGGGTTGGCCTTGGCCAGGAAGGCCGACAGCGCCTTGGCGTTGCTCGACAGCTCGTTCACCGCCGTTTGCTGACCGGATTTGTCCTTGGCGACGCTGGCATCGCTGTAATGCTTGACCGCTCCCCAGTGCCCGGCCAGCAGTTTGAGCAACTGGTCGGCGGCAGGCCGGCCGTATAACGGGGCGATGCTGTTGGCGATGCGGGTAGCATTGTCGACCACCTGCTTGGCGGCGGTTTCGGCTTGTGCCTGGTTGCTGGTCTGGTTGGCGAGCGCATAGTTCCTGACCCAGAACACATGCTCGACCCAGAGGTCGCGCAGGGCCAGGCGCGTGGTCAAGGCGGCAGAATCGGCGGTTGGTGCAGCGGATGTGGCAGGGGTTTGGCTCCATGCTGGCTGGGCGCACAGGGCAATCAGCAGCAAGGCGGCGATCTTGAGATTCATGGCAGCACCCTCGGGAAAAGGATCGGACTGACAAGAATAATTTAAGCATCAATATATGTTTTTATTCAGCCGAAGCCTGGATTCCGATCAGCGGTAATCGGGCTTGGCGCTGCGCGGTGGCGGCAAGCTGTCTCCAGCGCCCACGGGTACAGCGCCGAGCCTGAGAACGGCGCGATACCTGTGGGAGCGGGTTTACCCGCGAAGGACGCGCCTCAGATCCTGAAGCTGCCCACCAGTTGCTTCAACCGCCCCGCCTGCTGGCTCAGGGCATCGCAATGACGCAGGGTTTCGT
>NZ_JBEGDO010000016.1:0-118619 GCF_051913525.1 Pseudomonas sp. PKS
GGTTACTTTTGGCCAAGACCAAAAGTGACCCGCCGTAAAGGCGGAAAGGTGACTACCTGTCGATAAAACAATCGGATAAGCCCACCAACAAGAAACCAACAGAAACCAACGATTCACTGCAAAAGAATCTGAATCTGCTCCCGCAAACTATCCAGATCGAACGGCTTGGCCAGTATCGGCGACCGCCGCGCAATCGGGCTCCGGCACTCGAGAATCTCCGCCGGATACCCACTGATGAAAATCACCTTCAGGTCCGGCCGCAACTTGACCGCAGGCTCGGCGATCTCCACCCCCGAAATCCCACCCGGCAAGCGAAAATCCGTCACCATCAAATCCAGATGCGGCTTGCTCGCCAAGATGGCAAAAGCCTGTTCACCGTCTTCGGCCACCAGAACGTGATACCCCTCCCCAGCCAGATAATCACGCAGGATCATGCGAATCGCCGGTTCATCCTCGACGACCAATACGACATCTTGTGCATCTTCACTCATGACTTCGCCTTGGTATTCAATAACTTGGCCATCAGACCCCAACCTCAGGCAGAGGTTGCCTGCGTCTGGTCGCTTTGTCGACGTTGTGCCGCCAACGGCAGGTAGAGGCTGAACGTCGCGCCTTTGCCCTCCTCGCTGTCGACGTGGATGCGTCCGCCGTGGGCCTGGGCGATTTGCTCGGAGATATACAGCCCTAGCCCCAGGCCTGCGCTGGACTGCTGCGCCGCGACACGTTCGAACTGCTGGAAGATACGCTGCTGATTGGCCGCGCTGATGCCGATCCCTTGATCCTGCACCTGCACGCAGGCCATGGCGTCGTGCTCGAACACCCGCACCCGCACCGGGCGCCGTTCGCCGTAACGCAAGGCATTGGACAACAGATTGGCCACCACTTGCTCAATCCTGAACTCGTCCCACTCTCCCGGTACCGCCTCGCAACGATCCAATTCGATATGGGTCTCCAGGGCCGCGGCCTGTGCCGTGAAGTTCTCTACCAGCCCCTGCACCAGTTGCGCCAGATCGAACGCCTTGGGTCGGATCGACAGCTTGCCGGTACGGATGCGGGAAACATCGAGCATGTCTTCGATCAAGCGGATCAGGCTGTTGATCTGCCGTTCGTCACGCTCGACCATCGCCCGCAACCGTTCTTCACTGAACGCCGCAATATTGCCCTTGGCCAGATGCATCTTGCGCAGCTGGGTTTCCAGAATCAGGCCATTAAGCGGCGTACGTACCTCATGGGAGACGATCGACATGAAGTCGTCGCGCATGCGCACGGCACGCTCCAGCTCGCCACGTGCCACTTCGAGCTCGGCCAGCAGTTGCGCCTGCTCCTGGCGGCTGCGCTCCAGGGCCTCCAACTGACGCCCCAGCGCCTTGCGCTGGCGGAACAGGTCGACGAAGACCGAGACCTTGCTCTTGACCGCCAGGGTATCCAAGGGCTTATGCATGAAGTCCACCGCGCCGCTTTCATAGCCTTTGAAGGCGTAGTTCATCTCGCGACCGGCCGCACTGACGAAGACAATCGGGATGTTCTTGGTCTTTTCGGTGCCACGCATCAGTTCGGCCAGCTCGAACCCATTCATGCCAGGCATCTGCACATCGAGAATGGCCAGCGCGAATTCATGTTCGAGCAACAATGACAGCGCCTGCTCGGCGGACTGGGCCCGGTGTACTTCACGGTCCTCTCCCTGGATCAGGGCTTCGAGGGCCAACAGGTTTTCCGTCAGATCGTCAACGATCAACAGTTTGGCGGTGATATTGCTCAGCATGCGCGCGGTTCCAGGGTAGCGAGCAACTGCCCGATACCACTCAGGGAAAGAATATGGTCGGGCTGCTGCAAGGCCAGCGCGGCCTCCGGCATCAGCGCGACCTGTGCGTCGCGGGGGTCCTGGACCACAGTGCGGCCCCCGCTGTTCTTGATCTGAAGCAACCCCTCGGCACCGTCTTCGTTGGCACCGGTGAGCAGCACGCCCAGCAGGCCGGCACCATAGGCATCCGCCGCCGACTGAAAGAGAAAATCGATTGCCGGGCGGGAGAAATGCACCGGGTCTTCCTGGCTCAACGACAGGCTCAGGTCGCGTTCAATCGACAAATGGTAACCGGGGCCGGCCACGTAGATCAGCCCGTCGACGATACGCTCCTTGTCCTGGGCCTCGCGTACCGGTCGATGCAGACGACGCTGCAACACGTTGGCCAGCTGGCTGTGGCGATCTTCGGGCAGGTGCAATACACACAGCACCGGGATGGCAAAACCTTCAGGCAGCCCGCCCAGTATTTGGAGCAGCGCCGAGACGCCGCCCGCCGAGGCACCGATGACCACTGCCGCCACGCCACTCATGACTTGCGATAGATCCGTTCAGGCCGCACGAGCGCTTCGAACCGCTCGCTGTAGGCGGAAAAATCCAAGGATTCCTTGCTACCGAGCACCAGGAACCCACGATGGCACAAGGACTCATGGAACAGGCCCAGGGCACGGTCCTGCAGGGTCTTGTTGAAATAGATCAGGACATTGCGACACGACACCAATTGGGTTTCGGAAAACACGCTGTCGGTGGCCAGGCTATGGTCGGCGAAAGTCACGTTCTCGCGCAGGCTGCTGTCGATGATCGCGTTGCCGTAGGCGGCCGTGTAGTACTCGGACAAGTCCCGGCGTCCTCCGGCCTTGCGGTAGTTCTCGGCGTAGGTCTGCATGACCTTCAGGGGGTAGATGCCCTGCTTGGCTTTCTCCAGTGAGTGGGGGTTGATGTCGGTGGCATAGAGGATGGTGCGCTCCAGCAAACCCTCCTCGCGCAGCAGGATCGCCATCGAGTAGACCTCCTCACCCGTGCTGCAACCGGCGATCCAGACCTTGAGCGACGGCCAGGTGCGCAGCAGCGGTACCACCTCCCTGCGCACGGCCAGGAAGTGCTCAGGGTCGCGGAACATTTCACTGACCGGAATCGTCAGGAACTGCAGCAACTGCATGAATGCGGCAGGATCGTGCAGGACCCGCTCCTGCAAGGCCGATACCGTGCGGCAATCGAACTGGCGCACGGCGTGCAGGATCCGACGCTTGATCGAAGCGCCGGAATAATCGCGAAAATCGTAGCTGTACTTGAGGTAGAGCGCCTCGATCAACAGCCGGATCTCGATATCGGTGTTGCGTTCGTTACTCAAATTCGCTCCAGTTGCGGCAGCCATACACGGATCAGGGAGAACAAGCGGTCCAGCTCGATCGGCTTGGCCAGGTAGTCATTGGCGCCCGCCTGCAGGCAGCGTTGCTGGTCGTCCTTCATGGCCTTGGCCGTCACGGCGATGATCGGCAACTTGCGCCAGCGCGGTTGCTGGCGGATCAACCGGGTGGCCTCGTAGCCGTCCATCTCGGGCATCATCACGTCCATCAGCACCAGGTCGATGTCCGGATGCTGCTCCAGGCGCTCGATGGCCTCACGCCCATTGCGACCGATCTCGACGATGGCGCCCTTGTGCTCCAAGGCGCTGGTCAAGGCGAAGATATTGCGCACGTCATCGTCCACCAGCAGGATCTTGCGCCCTTCGAACACTTTGTCACGGCTGCGTGCGGTCTTGAGCATGCGCTGGCGCTCATGGGAGAGCTGCGATTCGACTTTGTGCAGGAACAGCGTGACCTCATCGAGCAGCCGTTCAGGCGAGCGCGCGCCCTTGATGATGATCGAGCGCGAGTACTTGAGCAGGTCCGCCTCCTCCTCGCGGGTCAGATTGCGCCCGGTATAGACGATCACCGGTGGGAACGACCGGATCGTCTCGGACGTCATGCGCTTGAGCAACTCGTTGCCAAGCATGTCCGGCAGCTTGAGGTCGATGATCATGCAGTCGTAGATATTCTCACGCAGCAGCGCCAGGGCATCCTGAGCCAGGGCCACTGCAGTGATCTCGACATCCTCATCGCCGATCAGGCGGGCGATGCTCTCGCGCTGCAGGTCATCGTCCTCCACCAGCAGGATGTGCTTGAGTTTCTGGGTGAGTTTGGCTTCCAGGCGACCGAACACCGCCTTGAGCTCCTCGCGGCTGGCCGGTTTGACTGCATAGCCCACCGCGCCCATGTGCATGGCCGCTTCGATGCGATCCTCCACCGAAATGACATGCACCGGGATGTGCCGGGTGCTGGCCTGTTCCTTGAGCCGTTGCAGCACCGTCAGCCCCGAATGGTCGGGCAGGCGCATGTCTAGCAGAATGGCATCCGGCGTGTACTGGGCAGCCAACGCGTAACCCTCGTCGGCCCCTTGGGCCACCAGACAGCTGTACCCCAGTTCATGGGCAAGGTCGTAGAGAATACGGGCGAAACTCGGCTCGTCCTCTACCACCAGGACGCAGCGATTGGCGAACGGGGCCTGCTCACGGTCATCGGCGAAAGCCGGTGCCTTGGCAGGTAGCGGCGCGGCAGGCACCGTTGCCGGTGGCGTCGGCGCGCTCACCCGCGGCGCAGGTGTCTCGACCTCGTCGGCCTCGAGCTGCTCAGGCAGGACAAGACTGAAGGCGCTGCCCTGCCCTGGCGTGCTCTCGACATTGATCTGCCCGCCCAGCAACTGCGCCAGGTCACGGGAGATCGACAGCCCCAGACCGGTGCCGCCGTAGCGACGGTTGCTGGTGCCATCGACCTGGTGGAAGGCATCGAAGATCGCCTGGTGCTGGTCGGTCGCGATGCCGATGCCCGTGTCACGTACCGTGAAGACGACACTACGGTCCTGCTGCTGGTCGATGGTCAGGCTGACCTTTCCGTGCTCGGTGAACTTGATGGCGTTGGACAGCAGGTTCTTCAGGATCTGCTCCAGGCGCTGGCGGTCGGTGAGCAGCGTTGCCGGTACCCGAGGTTCGAGTCGTACGTCGAACGCCAGGCCTTTGTCCTGGGCAAGCGGTTGGAACAGGCTGCGCAGGCCATCGGCCAGGCTGTCGATCTGGGTGACCTGTGGCCGCACTTCGAGCTTGCCGGCCTCGACCTTGGCAATGTCGAGAATATCGTTGATCAGATTGAGCAGGTCGTTGCCCGCCGAATAGATGGATTCGGCGAACTTGACCTGTTCGCTGCTCAAATTGCCCTGCGCGTTCTCGGCCAGCAATTTGGCCAGGATCAACGAGCTGTTGAGCGGCGTGCGCAGTTCATGGGACATGTTGGCGAGAAACTCGGATTTGTAGCGATTGGTGCGCTGCAAGTCCTCGGCTCGGGCCTGCAGCTCCAACTGCGCCTGGTTGAGCTCGCTATTCTTGCGGCCCAGGGCATCGGTGCGCTCGGCCAACTGCTCGTTGGTCTGCTCGAGCTCCGCCTGTTGAATCTCCAGGTGCGCCTGGGACTCCTTGAGCACCCTGGACTGCTCCTCGAGCTCCTCGTTGGCGGTCTTGAGCTCTTCCTGTTGTACTTGCAGCTCTTCGTTGAGCTGTTGGGTTTCGGCCAGCACCTGCTGCAGGCGATGGCGGTAACGTGCGCTTTCGATGCTGATGCCCAGGCTGCCCGCCACTTGCTGCAGTAGCTCCACATCGCGCTCCTGCAAAGGCCGCAGGAACCCGAGCTCCAGCACGCCATTGACCTGGCCATCGTCGTGGGTCGGCATGAGCAAGGCACTGCGTGGCAGGCCACTGCCCAGGCTCGAGCTCAGCCGTAGGTAATCCTCGGGCAGGTTGTCCAGGCGCAACGGCGCCAGTTGACGGACCGCCTCGTCCAGCAGGCCTCCCTGGCCAGCGGACAATGGCCCTTGGGCCTGTTCGGTATCCAGGCCGTAACTGGACACACGCACCAGTTGCCCATGTTCGTCCCGCACATGGAAAGCCCCCACCACACTGCCCAGGTAACGGGCGAAAAAGCGCAGGATGTTGTCGCCGAGCATCGCCAGGGTCAGTTGGCCCAGCACCTGTTCGGCCAGCTGGGTCTGGCCGCTGCGCAGCCATGCCTGGTGCTCGAGGCGCTCGGTGGCGCGGCGCTGGGCCTGCAGGTTGTCCACGTAGCTGTTCGACAAAAGCAGCAGGTCACGACGGCCAAGATACGCCAGCAAGGCACTGAGCGTTACGATGAACAATACAAAGGCCGTGATCGCCCAGACCGTGACGCTGTTGACCTTCTCGTTGCGCGCCATGCGCAGTTGCTGCTCGCTGACAACGAAATCGTCGAACTCCTTGCGGATCTCATCGGTCAAGCGCTTTCCGCGGCCATTGCCGATGGACGTCTGGTAATCGCCCTGGTTGCGCCGCGAGGAAATCATTTGGCTGCTGAAGTCGTTCCAGGCGTGTTGCAGGGCCACCAGGCGGTCAATGCGCTCGGTCTGCTGCGGGTTGTCCTGCACCATCGCCCGCAGGGCCTGGAGGCTCGTGAAAATGCGCGGCTTGGCCACTTCGTAGGGGTCGAGGAAGCGCTCGTCCCCGGTGATCAGGAACCCGCGCATACCCGTTTCCATATCGATCGACAGTTTGACGGTCTCGTTGGCATTGCCGATCACCCGATCGGTGTGCTCGACCCATTGCATGGCCGAGAGCAGGTAGTTGATCACCGCAACGAAGGCCACGGCGCCGAGCAGGCCTACCCCCAGGGGAAGTCCTACGTTGCGGCTCAACAGTTTGCGAAAGCTCTGTTGATCCATCGAGGCTGCTTGAATCATCTGAAAACGCCCGAGCAAAAAAAGTCCATTGAAAGGATCGCGGCCACTACGCAAGGAGGACGCTATAGCGAGTCTAACCAGCTTTGCCCGCTCTGACAGGGCAGTTAGCCAGTATTTGAAGGCCGCTGACGCCAATCGTTCCATCGATCGACAGGGGCCGTTATGCTGGGGAACTTCTGCCCCGCGCGCACCCACCCAATAAGGACAACCCTTCTGAACAGGACGCCCCCATGCAACTTCTGGTAGTCGAAGACGACGACATCGTTCGGATGCTGATGGTCGAAGTGCTCGACGAACTGGGCTACACCGCCATCGAAGCCGAGAACGCCACCGCGGCCTTGAAAATCCTTGAGGACGCCGAACAGCCATTGGCATTGCTGATGACCGATGTAGGCCTGCCGGACATGCGCGGCGAGGAACTGGCAGCTAAAGCCCGAGAACTGCGACCGACGCTGCCTGTGCTGTTTGCCAGTGGTTTTGCCGAAAGCTTCGACGTACCGCAGGGCATGCACCTGATTGGCAAGCCCTTTGGTATCGATCAGTTGCGGGACAAGGTGATGGGGATACTGGGAACGCCTTGAGCGCAGGCGCCGCCCTAGGGCCGGCGCTCGCCAAAGTAGTAGCGATCCAGGCTGCCCTTGCCAAAATAGCGCTCGTACTCCTGGATGGCGTACAGGTCCATCATGCCTGCGATGTAGTCGGTGATCAGTCTGCGCCTGTCTGCCTTGAGTGAGCGCAGCTCCGGCGGCAGCAACCTGTTCTTCTCGTTGTAGCGCTCATCGCTGTACACCTCGAACAGCCCCTTGATCACCTGCTCGCCTCGCTTTTCATAGAGCTGCACGTCTTTCTTGCGCAGCCGCCGGAAGGAAGAGGAGTACAGGACCCGGGCATAGTCGCGCATGAGTTCCTGACGCCCATTGGATCGTCCATCGTCATGGACGAAGACGCGATACTCCAACTTCGCGGCTTGGATTTCTTGTTCCTTGGCGTAGGCCTTTACATCGCTGTCGTACATGTCATCCCTTCCTCGGTTGTACGTGAGACTCACCGTGGCCGCTATGGCCGAAACGGCAAGCAGGCCACATCCGATGCCGCGACATCCGCCTCGAACGCCTGCTCGCTGTAATCGCGTGGGTAATAGGAAAAGCGCTTCAGATCAAAGTAGTCCTGCTTGCCCATGTAGCGCCTGGACAGCGCCAGGCTCTCGCATTCCACCTGCTCAGCATCCAGCTCAGGGCTCAAGTTCAGCCGGGTAACGCCGCAACGCTCGGCACTTGCGGGGTCAACAGGTGTCGCGCCCCGTGCCCGTAGCCCCGTCAGAAACTCAGAACAATGGCTGGGCGGGCCATAGACCACCACTGGTCCGACCGATACGCCCTTGATGCAATTAGCATGGGCATCGAGCCACTGGCGGGTCTGCTCGAGGGTGTGCGCCGTTTCACCGGCGTAAAGCATCACGTTGACCTTGACCCAAATGCCGTGGCTGGCACAGGCCTGCAGCAATTTCGACGCCGCCTTCAGGTAGCGCGTCGGGTCCCGGGCCTTGTTCATCGCCAGGATCTGCTCGGGCGCCGCCGACTCAAGGCCCAGGTCGATGACTTTCATACCTGCCGCGGCGAGGCTTGCGACCGTCTCGGGCTTGATGCCATCGACCCGGCTCTCACAGCGCCAGAGAATCCTGGCATCGCAGCGCTGGACCTGCTCGGCCAGCGCGTGGGCCCATCGCGGGTTGGGCAGGAAGAAGGAGGACTGGAAGTACGGATGGATGCCGTGGTCGTCGTAGTCGCCTGCAAGCTGGCGCAGCTCGTCGGCGATCCGTTCGGGGGCTTTGAGCTTTTGCAGCGGGACGTCTCGCTCTTCGCAAAAAGTGCAACCCTTGCCGCATCCGCGCGAGGTCTCGATGCTGGGCTGATAGCGCCGATGCCCCTCGACCAACCGATGGTTCAGCCCAGCCGCCCGCCCGTCCCATGCACCCTCGAACGCCAGCAACGAAGGCAACAGGTCTTCACCCAAACCTTGAACGATCCGATCGACCTGCGGCAGCTTGCCGTGCAGCCATTGCCGGTCAGGCCCGGTCACCCATCGCCCACCGAGTACGATATGCACCCGTGGCTCAATGCCTTTGACCGTCGAACAGAACACACGCGCCCACTCCAGGGCATGGAAGCTGGTCATCGACAGCATCAGCGGCGCATCGACCCGGAGCAACCCCTGCCGGTGAAGACGTTCGGCGAGCGCATCGGGGGCCTCGTGCTCGCCATGCACCAACAGGGTCTTGAGGCCGTTTCGCTGACACAAGGTCGCCAGACCTAACGCGCCGTAGTTCAGGTATAACTGCCGACGGGCCAGGGCATGATCCCGCTTCTTGGGATGCAGCAGACCGGCGGAGACGAACAGCACCGGCGCACGTCCCATGCCAATCAACATTCGCCCAGTTCCCGGGCACACCAGTCACACTCGCATTCCTCGGACTCGCCCTGCACGAAGAGAATCTGGCCGGTTTCACCGGTTTTCCGGTCGTCCTCGATGCAGTCGTCACAGAGGGTGATCGTGGGGTACTGCTCCGCGGCGCGATCCGACATCAGATCGCCATACACTACGCATTTCTTCATGGTCGCATCCTAGGTGATGAGGGCAATTCGTTCGCTGTTGGCATCCTGTGCCCCGGCCTGGACACATTCAGCCAGCCCCCACCGACCTGTCAAAAACGCGGTGTTTAGGCACCGCCTGGCAAGGCAAGCGCCTTCTTACAACGCACGACTGAACGACCGACACAGACCTTTCTGTCGATGGATCGAAAGCCCGTCAGTGTTCTGCAGTACACTTGCCGTCCAACCTGACCAAGGCTCACCTCATGCCTCGCTTCCCTCGCCTGCTGCTGCCCTTGCTGCTGCTCGCCACCCTCGCCGCCTGCGACCAGAAACCCACCCGAGAAGAAAAGATCCTGGCCAACCTGCCGCTGCAGGAAGCCTACGAACACAACATCGGGAAGATCGCCACGCTGCTCGCGCCCAAGCATCCGCAGTTGTCCGAGCAACAGATCCAGGCCGTGCTGCGCAAGCACCTTACCGCCGAGGACCAGCGCCAGGACCTGTTCAAGCTCTACAGTGAACAGCACTTCAGCGATGCCGAATTCGACCTCATCGTCGCCGCTACGCACGATCCGGAGAAAGCCAAGGCGCTGGAGAACAGCGACGAAGGCAAGCGCCTGAGCGAGAAGCTGACCGCCTTGATGCGCGAAAGCGCCAGCGACGAGAAGGTGCAGGCCTTGGCCGAGCAACGCATGCAGCAGGTCGAGGACGAACTGAGCGAGCTGGAAACGTCCAAAGACTGAAAACGGCTGCGACTGAGCCCTGTAACAGGTAAGGTTGCTTCTCTTCCCCGCCCAAGAGGTCAGGATTGCCACACACCAAGAAAGGCCTGCGCCTGGATCTGCGCACGCTGATTCTCGTACTCGCGGCATTCACCGCCACCGTGATGCTGCTGACCAGCTACTTCGCCAGCTACCGCGTGCAGCGCCAGCTGCTGATTGACCATGCGCTGGAAGCCAATCGGGTGTACGCCGCGAAACTGGCCTCGATCACCGAAATGTTCCTGGGCAACGCCCTGCAACAGCTGGCCTTCAGTGCTTCGGTCCAAGGCCGCCAGCTCGGCAATGCCTTGGCGATGCAAAACGAAACCCAACGGCTGCTGCGCCAGAGCAACGCCTTCAACTCGACATTCGTGGTCGATGCCCAAGGCGTCCTGCAGGCCATCTCACCGGCGCCGCTGCGCAAGATGATCGGTGCACGCCTGCAGACACCTGGCGCCACCCAGGCATTGCGCGAACGGCATGCGTTGGTGTCGACGCCGTTTCTTTCGACCGCCAACAACCTGGTGGTGGTGCTTTCGCAACCCATCTTCGACGCCAAGGGTGGCTACCTGGGCTATGTGGGCGGCACGCTGTACCTGCGCGAGCACAACATCCTCAAAAGCCTGCTGGGCGAGCATTTCTACAAGGATGGCTCCTACCTCTACGTGGTCGATCGAAACCGACGCCTGCTCTACCACCCGGATGCCGAGCGCGTGGGCACGGTGGTCCAAGGCAATGCGTTGATCGATCAACTGGCGACCCTGGGCAACGGCACGCAGCAGGTGCGCAACAGCACTGGCGTGGACATGCTGGCGGGCTTCGCCACCGTGCCCAGCACGGGCTGGGGCATCGTTGCCCAGCAGCCGCTGGCGCAAACCGTCGCCCCGCTCAAGCGCCTGATACTCGATGTGGTCGGCATTTCCGCGCCGCTGGCCCTGCTGGGCTGCCTGGTGCTCTGGTGGCTGACCGTGGCCATCACCCGCCCTTTGCGGCAACTGGCCGCCAGTGCGCGCACCCTGGACCGTCCCGGAACGGCCGAGGGCTTGCAACAGGTCAAGGCCTGGTACTTCGAAGCCGCCGAGCTCAAGCGGGCGCTGCTGTTTGGCTTGAACCTGCTGCAAGAGCGTATCGGCCGGCTCAACCGAGCTGCCCAGACCGATCCACTCACCGGCCTGGGCAACCGTCGCCACCTGGACTTCAGTCTGTCGCTGCTGGAGGCGGAAGCCTGTGACTTTTGCGTCGTGGCTCTGGACATCGACCACTTCAAGCGGGTCAACGATGGCCATGGGCATGAGGTGGGCGACCAGGTGCTGCGTCGACTGACCGAACTGATGCGCCGCTGTTGCCGGGAAGGCGATGTGCTGTGCCGCACCGGCGGCGAAGAGTTCTTGATGCTGCTGCCCGACGCCAGCCTGCAAGCCGCCCTCGCCGTGGCCGAGCGCCTGCGCAAGGGCGTGCAGGACACCCCCATCGAGCCGGTGGGTGCGGTGACCCTCTCGCTGGGTGTGGCGCGTTGGGAAGCGGACAGCAACGAAGCGCCCAGCGAAGCCCTCAACCGGGCCGACCAGGCGCTCTACGCGGCCAAGCAGGCCGGGCGCAACCGCGTGATGACAAGTGATTGAGGACGCCGTCCGTCGAGGTGTCGGCACCCCACTGGCAGCAAGGGTTCCAATGCACGCAGACCTGATCCAGGAGACGTGCCATGAGACACCCACACCTGCTTTCATTGAGCCTTGCCCTGTGCCTGGGCGCCAGCGCGCCTTTGGCGTTGGCGGCCAGCGGCGCCAATACCGTGCGTACCCCCAGCGAGCAGATACCCGGCACCGGCACCATCGATCGCGACGGCGGTGCCATGGGCTCCGGCACTCCGGGTGACGCCACCGGCAGTGGCAACGGCGGCACCGATGCCAACGACACCGACAACACCGGCGGCGATGGCACCTCCCAAGGCAGCAAGGGCGACCAAGGCCCGGGCACCGGCAACAGCGGCGATGTCGATGACGCCGGAACCTCTGGTGGTTCGGACATCCACGATGATCGCGAAGCACCCTGAACCCTGCACCCGCTCTAGCACAAGGGCTCCGCTCGACATGTAACAAGCCTTGTCTTAATACTGTCATCTTTCGGTCATAGGATTGACCTCGATCTGCAACCTATCAGGGATGAAGTACCATGCGTCGTGTCGTGTTCAACCACAAAGGCGGTGTCGGCAAGTCCAGCATCGCCTGTAACCTCGCTGCCGCCAGCGCCGCCGAAGGTTATCGAACCTTGCTAGTCGATCTGGACCCGCAGGCCAACGCCACCTATTACCTCACCGGCCTTGCCCACGATGCGATCCCTGCCGGCATCACCGATTTCTTCCGCCAGACCTTGTCCGCCACCGCGGCCGGCCAGAAGCACCGCGTGACGATCACCGAAACACGCTATGACAACCTGCATCTGGTGACCGCCAGCCCGGACCTCACCGACCTGCAGCACAAGCTCGAAAGCAAGTTCAAGATCAACAAGCTGCGCAAATTGCTGGTGGAGCTGTCGGAAGATTACGAGCGCATCTACATCGATACGCCCCCAGCCCTGAACTTCTATACCTTCAGTGCCCTGGTGGCGGCCCAGCGGCTACTCATCCCGTTCGATTGCGACAGCTTCTCGCGCCAGGCGCTGCGCAGTGTTCTGATGGAGGTGGAGGAACTGCGCCAGGACCACAATGCCAACTTGGTGGTCGAAGGGGTGGTGGTCAACCAGTTCGCCGGGCGTACGGCCCTGCACCAGACCCTGGTCGATCAACTGCGTGCCGAGGGGTTGCCGGTGCTGCCGGTGTACTTGAGCAGTTCGATCAAAATGCGCGAATCCCATGAAGCGGCGATGCCGCTGGTGCACCTGGCGCCCCGGCACCGATTGTCCCAGGAGTTCGTCGATCTGCTGGATGTGCTGGAGCGGGCAGCCTGAGATCGGCGAGGTTCCGGGGGCGCTGCTGCGACAATCCACCACATCACGACCGTTCATCCGAATGGTAGATTCGCCGCCATGAAAACCTTGCGCCGGACACGTTCGCTGACTGCCTGGACGCTCTATGCCAGCGTCCTGTTCAGCCTATTGCTGTGCGGCCTGCACCATGGCCAGATGAGCGGCCTTCGCCTGTCCGGGCTGGAAGGCGGATTCTGCTCGCTGTCGAGTGACCACGGCCCGGCCGTCGACCTGGGCGACAGCGGCAGCGACTCGCACATGGCGCAGCTCGATTGCCCGGTGTGCTCTTCCTTTGCCCTGGCAGTACCACTGACCAGCAGCGCTTGGACCTTCACCCAGGCCCATGGCAACCCGCCCTCGCCGATCGTGGTGCGCAGCTGGGCGCAACCGCCACCGCGCTACCTGCGCCCTGCCCTCAACCCTCGCGCCTCCCCCTCCGACTTCCTCGCAGCAGCAACTTCAGCCTGACCTCGACCGGGTGCTTTCGCGCGCACGGTCGTGGCCAGCCATGACCTTTGCGTGGAATCCCTGACAACATGATCCGCAATACTTCCCTGGTGCTCCTGATGGGCACCTGCAGCTACGCCTGGGCGGGTGCCAACCCCGTCGAACTGACCGCCACCACCATCGATGGCGAACGCGAGGCGCCCAGTGGCGTGCAACTGGACGAGCCGATCCAGACCGGCTCCCGATTGGGCCTGACTGCGCGGCAGACGCCAGCCTCGGTGAGCGTTTCGGACCGCCGCTTGATCGAGGAACGTGATGCCAAGGACACCCAGGACGTACTCAACACCATGACCGGCGTGAACGCGTCGGCCAATCCGGGCTACGGTGGGTTCGTGTCCTACCGGGGCTTTACCCAGAACCAGGTCACCCAGCTCTACAACGGCATCAACCTGGGCTACAGCAGCGCCACCCGCCCGACGGACGCCTGGGTCGTCGACCGGGTCGAGCTGATCGGCGGGCCGTCGTCGTTTCTGCATGGCACAGGCGCCGTGGGGGGCTCGATCAACACCATCACCAAGCTGGCCAGCCGTGATGAACAGACCTTCGATGGCCGGGTGCGCTATGGCAGCTACGACGATTCGGAAGTCGCCTTCGGTATCAACCAGGCCTTGGCCAGCAACCCGGTCGACGCCCGGCATTTCGCCCGACTGGACTTCAGCCGTGGCCACGGTAATGGGTACGTGGACCGCAACGAGCGCTGGACCGACAGCCTGGCCTTCTCCTTGCTCAGCGACCTTACCCCCGACCTCACCCACACCCTGGCCGTGGAATACCAGCAGGACAAGGAAGACAGCCCCTACTGGGGCTCCCCCATCCTCCCCGGGCGCAACACGATGAAGATCGACCGTAGCCGGCGCTTCGAGAACTACAACGTCGCCGATGGCCGTTATGAGCAGCGGGTTCGTTGGCTGCGCTCGATCCTCGATTACCAGCTCAGCGACACGACGAGCGTGCAGAACACCCTGTACCACTACAACGCCCAGCGCGACTACCGCAACCTCGAAAGCTACGCCTACAACGACGCAGGCAACGTGGTGCGTTCGAGCCCCTACCTGCAACGCCACGAACAGCGCCTGCTGGGCGACCGCCTCGAACTGCGCCACGACAACCAGGTGCTGGGCCTCGCCAATCAGTGGTCTTTGGGCCTGGACTATTCGCGTATGCGCCAGACCCTCTACCCCACCTCGGGTAGTTGGCGTGATGTCGTCGATCCAGCGCATTTCGACCCGGGCAGCTTCGATGACATCCCCGGCGTGAACGCAGGCCTGACCAAGCAACGTCACAACGAGGTGACCAACCGCGCCCTGTTCGCCGAGAACCGCCTGCAACTGACCGACCGCCTGGCCCTGCTCACCGGCCTGCGCTACGACTACCTGGACATGCAGGTGACCCACTATGGCCCTGTCTCGCCGACCAGCCCGGCCTTCTTCGAGCGCCGCTGGGAGCCGTTGAGCGGGCGCATCGGCCTGACCTACGAGCTGACGCCTGCTGCGAGCGTTTACATGCAGTACAGCACCGCCGCCGACCTGCCTGCCGGCTCGCTGGCCGCAGCGACGTACTCCAACGTTGGCCTGTTCGACCTCTCCAAGGGCGAGCAGTGGGAGGCTGGCAGCAAGTTCGACTTCCTCGACGGGCGGGGTGCGGCGACGGTGGCGGTGTACCAGATCGTGCGCAAGGACTTTGCCGTGCGCGATTCCAACGACCCCAACGTGATGGTCCAGGCCGGCCAACAGACCTCCCGCGGCATCGAGCTGTCGGGTCGGCTGCAGGTCACGCCCAAGCTGCTGGCCGAGGGCAACTACGCTTATGTCGACGCCCGATACGACGCCTTCAACGAAGCGGCCGGCGGCCGGTCGGTCTCACGCAAAGGCAACACCCCAGCCAACGTGCCAGCCAACGTCGCCAACCTGTGGCTGACCTACCGCTTCACCCCGGCTTGGTCGGCGGGGGTGGACGTGCGCTACGTCGACTCGGTGTACGCCAACAACGCCAACACCCTGCAAGCCCCGGCCTACACGCTGCTGGGCAGCTTTGTCCGCTACCGGCTGGACGCGCACACCGCCATCACCGCACGGGTGCGCAACCTCACCGATGAGCTGTATGCCAAACAGGCATACGGCGGGCAGTACTACATGGGCGCACCGCGTACCGTCGAGCTGGCGGTGGACTTGCGCTTCTGAGTGGCGGACCAAAATCTGGCGGAAAAATCTCAATACACATTGTATTTTTCCGCCATTGCTCAACCCCTTTAAGATCCCGCACGCCTCTCTCACTACGCCGGAGCATGAACGCTCCGGCTATCGACCAAGGATGTTCCCGTGCGACCCGCTTTCTTACACGCCTACCCGCTCCACTTGTCTTTATGGGCAAGCATGCTCTCGCTCGCAGCCTGCCAGGCATCGACCGTCACCCCAGCCGAGAAGCCCTTTATCGAGGCCATGCAGTCTGTCCTTGCCAACGACGTGACGACCGCAACACAGGGCAAGCTTAGCGGGGCAGTCGATCTCAAGGTCACCCTCGATCGCCAGTCCCGCCCCGTCGCCTGTTCAACCCAGCCCGGCAAACCGGAGTACGCCGCCAAGCTGCCTGCTGAAGTGGTCCGTTCCGCCTATCCGGTTCTGGCCCGCGCAGTCGAACGGCAATGCTGGAAGACCATTTATCCCTTGGTGCCGAGCGAGCTGTATGGAGGCGAAGAGACCGTCCAGATCACTGCCCCCATCGTGATAGTCGCGCCCTGGCCGACATTGGCCAGCAATCACCCCTGGCGGATCCATGAAGCGCGCAAGGCATTTTTCTGGCAGCAACTGATGCGTGAGCAACCCGTCGACAGCGTTGGCCAGGCGGTCATCCGCTACCAGGCCGACGCCCAGGGCAAAGTCACCGGTTGCCTGGTTGATCTGGCCCCTGTACCGCAGCGAACCGATGCCTTTCGCCTGGATGGGCAATTGCAAGCCGACCTGAGCCGTCGCTGCATGCAACTCGACCTGCGTGAAATGCCCAGTTTCATGCTGGAGGCGCAGGCGCCTGCAGAAAACCATGCGGTCGTTGAATACGCTCCCTGGAAAGTCGGCCGCCAATAACCGTCTCGATTGCACAGGACGCTCTCCAGTGTCCTGCAGGCCAAAACAGGTATCCCGATGTCGCCTAGGAAAAAGCGCGCCCTACCGCCTGCCGTTCTACTGGTCTTCACAACAACGATGCCGTGGCCTGACCACGGCACTTGCGCCCAGGCTGCCTTTGAAGACCGGAGAACATCCCTATGTCCGTACCCCATGAGGTATCCCCCGCCACGTTGCGTCGGGTGATCGCCGCCTCGGCCATCGGCAATTTCGTCGAATGGTTCGATTTTGCCGTCTATGGCTTTCTCGCCACGCTGATCGCCAGCCTGTTCTTCACAGGCGAAGATGCCAGCGTCGCCTTGCTCAAGACCTTTGCCGTGTTTGCCGTCGCGTTCGCCCTGCGCCCGCTGGGCGGTATCGTGTTCGGCGCGCTGGGCGATCGGCTGGGCCGCAAGCGCATCCTGTCGCTGACCATCTTGCTGATGGCCGGCTCCACCACCCTGATCGGCCTGCTGCCGACCTACGCCAGCATTGGCCTGGCGGCGCCGCTGTTGCTGACCGTGGCGCGCTGCCTGCAAGGCTTTTCCGCAGGCGGCGAGTACGCTGGCGCCTGTGCCTACCTGATGGAACATGCGCCACAGGACAAACGGGCCTTCTACGGCAGCTTCGTGCCGGTCTCGACCTTCTCCGCCTTCGCCTGCGCGGCGGTGATTGCCTACACCCTGGAGGCGAGCCTGACCCCCGAGGCCATGAGCAGTTGGGGCTGGCGTGTGCCGTTCCTGATTGCCGCGCCTTTGGGCCTGGTCGGCCTCTACCTGCGCTGGCGGATGGAGGAAACCCCGGCCTTTCGCGAGGCCATGGCCGAGGGCAAGGAACACAGCCACTCGCCGCTCAAACAAACCCTGCGCCACCACGGCAGGGCAATCCGCAACCTGGGCGCGTTCATTTCGCTGACCGCGCTGTCGTTCTACATGTTCACCACCTACTTCTCCACCTACCTGCAAATGGTCGGCAATCTGACCCGCGCCCAGTCGCTGCTGGTGACCACCGTGGCGCTGCTGTTCGCCGCGGTCGGCTGCCCGCTGGCCGGCGCCTTCTCCGACCGGGTCGGGCGGCGCAAGACCATCGGCTTTACCTGCCTATGGGTGATGGTGGCGGTGTTCCCGGCGTACTGGCTGGCCAGCTCCGGCTCGATGTCCGGAGCGTTGCTGGGGGTGATCCTGCTGGCCGTCGGTGCCTTGCTCAGTGGCGTGGTCACCGCGGCGTTGCTGTCGGAGACCTTCCCCACCCGCACCCGCTACACCGCCTCGGCGATCACCTACAACGTGGCCTATACCCTGTTTGGCGGCACCGCGCCGCTGGTGGCCACCTGGCTGATCAGCCAGACCGGCAGCAGCCTGGCGCCGGCTTTCTACCTGGTGGTGATCGCATTGGTGGCGCTGGTGGGTGGCTTGGCACTACCGGAGACCTCGCGGATCTCACTGCACGAGGACGCCGGTGAGCGCCAGCCTGCCCGCGCGCTGTCCTAGTGAGTGGGGCTGCCATGCAGCCCAAAGGGCGTCGTGTGGGGCGGGGGCTCAGGCCGCCTCCTCACGCCGGTGCGCCCACTGGTACAACGCCGGCAGCACCAGCAAGGTCAAGGCGGTGGACGACAGGATGCCGCCAATCACCACGGTCGCCAGCGGTCGCTGCACCTCGGCGCCGGTCCCGGTGGCCAGGGCCATGGGGATGAACCCCAGCGAGGCCACCAGGGCGGTCATCAGTACCGGTCGCAGGCGAGTCAGTGCCCCTTCCTCGATCGCCGCCTGCAACGTCCGCCCTTCCTCACGCAGGTTGCGGATGAAGGCGATCATCACCAGCCCGTTGAGTACCGCGACGCCGGACAACGCGATGAACCCGACCCCTGCGGAAATCGACAGCGGGATATCCCGTAGCCACAGCGCCAACACACCACCGGTCAAGGCGAACGGGATGCCGGTGAACACCAGCAAGCCGTCCTTGAGGTTGTTGAACATCATCAGCAGCAACGCCATCACCAGCAGCAACGCCACCGGCACCACCACCTGCAGGCGTTCGGCCGCCGACTGCAACTGCTCGAACTGGCCACCCCAGCGGGTCCAGTAGCCCGCCGGAACCTGCACCTCGTCGGTCAGCCGCTGCTCGGCCTGCTCGACGAACGAGCCCAGGTCACGTCCACGCACGTTCGCGCTGACCACCACCACCCGCTTGCCATCCTCACGGCTGACCTGGTTCGGCCCCAGTTGCAGGTTCAGCGTGGCCACCTGCGACAGCGGGATGAAGCCGATCTGCGCGGCCCCCGCGGCGCTGTTGGCTGGCACCGGGATCAGCAGGCTCGACAGCCCGTCGACATCGGTGCGCAGTGTTTCGGACAGGCGCACCAGCATGTCGAAGCGCCGATCGCCTTCGTACAGGGTACCGGCGGTGCGGCCACCGACGGCGATGGCGATGGCGTCCTGCACATCCCCGACGTTCAGGCCATAACGGGCGGCCTTGTCGCGGTCGATGTCGATGGTCAGCACCGGCAGGCCGGTGGTCTGCTCCACCTTCACCTCGGAGGCGCCCGGCACTTGCTGCAAGGTGCTGGCGATCTGCGCGGCGGTGCGGTTGAGCACGTCCATGTCGTCGCCGAACACTTTCACCGCCACGTCGCTGCGCACGCCGGAAATCAGCTCGTTGAATCGCAACTGGATCGGCTGGGACAACTCGTAGTTGCTGCCCGGCACACTGGCCGCAGCACGCTGTACCTCGGCGATCAGCACTTCGCGTGGTTTGCCGGGATTGGCCCACTGCTCGCGCGGCTTGAGCATCACATAGGCATCGGAGATGTTCGGCGGCATCGGGTCAGAGGCGATCTCGGCGGTACCGGTGCGGGCGAACACCCGCTCCACCTCCGGCACCTGGGCGATGATGGTCTGCTCCAGGCGCTGCTGCATCTGCACCGACTGGCTAAGGCTCGTGCCCGGTACCCGCAAGGCCTGGAGGGCAAAGTCGCCCTCGCTGAGGCTGGGGATGAACTCGCTGCCCATGCGGCTGGCCAATGCACCGGACAACGCCACCAGCAAGGCGGCGCCAGCGAAGGCCAGCGTGCGCTGGCGCAGTACCCAGGCCAGGACAGGTGCATAGCGCTGGCGGGCGGTGCGCATCACCACGCCCTCTTCTTCCTTGACCTTGCCGGTGACGAACAGGGCAATGGCCGCAGGCACGAAAGTCACCGAGAGGATCATCGCCCCCAGCAAAGCCATCACCACGGTGAAGGCCATGGGGTGGAACATCTTGCCCTCGACACCGGTCAGGGCAAAGATCGGCAGGTACACCACCATGATGATCAGCTGGCCATAGATCAGCGGCCGGCGCGCCTCGCGGGCGGCAGCGAACACCTCATGGAAGCGCTCGGCGCGGGTCAGCATGCGGCCATGGCGCTGCTGGGCGTGGGCCAGGCGGCGGATGGCGTTCTCGACGATCACCACCGCGCCGTCGACGATGATGCCGAAGTCCAACGCGCCGAGGCTCATGAGGTTGGCGCTGACCTTGTTGCTGAGCATGCCGGTGAAGGTGAACAGCATCGACAGCGGGATGACCATCGCGGTGATCAGCGCCGCGCGGAAATTGCCCAGGAACAGGAACAAGACCGCGATCACCAGGATCGCGCCCTCCACCAGGTTCTTCTTGACCGTGGCGATGGCCTTTTCCACGAGGTTGGTGCGGTCGTAGACCGTCACGGCCATCACCCCCTTGGGTAGCGTGCGGTTGACGTCCGCCAGCTTGCGCGCCACCGCCTGGGACACCGTGCGGCTGTTCTCGCCGATCAACATGAACACCGTGCCCAGCACCACTTCGCGGCCGTTCTCGCTGGCCGCACCGGAGCGCAGCTCCTGGCCCAGGCCCACTTGGGCGACATGGCTGACGCGGATCGGCGCGCTGTCGACACTGGAAATGACGATGTTCGCAATGTCCTCAGCCGAAGCCACCTGGCCTGGGGCGCGGATTAGCAACTGCTCGCCGTTGCGTTCGATGTAGCCTGCGCCGACGTTGGCGTTGTTGCGTTCCAGGGCGCCGATCAGGTCGTTGAGGGTGAGTTTGTAGGCCGCCAAACGTTTTGGGTCCGGAGCGACCAGGTATTGCTTGGCATGGCCGCCGATGGTGTTGACCTCGGCCACGCCCGGCACGTTGCGCAGTTGCGGCTTGATGATCCAGTCCTGGATCACCCGCAGGTCAGTCGCCGTATAGGGCGTGCCGTCGTCTTTGAGCGCCCCTGGTTCGGCCTCGACGGTCCACAGGAAGATCTCGCCCAGCCCGGTGGAGATCGGCCCCATGGCCGCTTCGATGCCGTCGGGCAGTTGCGCGCGGGCCACTTGCAGGCGCTCGTTGACCAACTGGCGGGCGAAGAAGATGTCGGTGCTGTCTTCGAAGATCACCGTCACCTGGGACAGCCCCGAGCGCGACAGCGAGCGGGTCTGCTTGAGCCCTGGCAGACCGGCCATGGCGGTCTCGATGGCAAAGGTGATGCGCTGCTCGGTCTCCAGCGGTGAGTAGCCGGGGGCGGCCGTGTTGATCTGCACCTGGACATTGGTGATATCCGGCACCGCATCGATCGGCAGCTTCTGGTAGCTGTTGATGCCGACGGCAGCCATCAGCACCACCGCGAGCATCACCACCAGGCGCTGCTCGATGGCAAATTGGATCAGGCGTTCGAACATGAAGAGATCCCCGGTCAGTGGCTGTGCTCGACCGAGCCCTTGCCGAGCTCAGACTTGAGAACGAAGCTGCCAGCGGCAGCCACCTGGGTGCCGGCCGCCAGGCCGTCGGTGATTTCCACCTGGCCTGCGTCGCGTCGGCCGGTCTTCACCGGGCGGGCGTGGAAGCCCTCCTCGGTGCGGGTGAACACGACGGTCTGTTCCTCCCACGTTTGCAACGCTGCCTCTGGCACCACCACGGCGGCATCGAAGCGCTCGACGTTCACCGCGATGTTGACGAACAGCCCCGGACGCCAGGCGCCGTTGGGATTGGCCAAGGTGGCACGGGCAGTGGCTGCGCGGCTTTGCTCGCCCAGCAGACTGCCCACGTAGTTGACCTGGCCCTGGACCTGAGCCCCCAGATCCGGCGCGCTCACAGTGACCGTACGCCCGGTCGTGACCCGGCCCAGGTCACGTGGGGTGACGGAAAAGGTGGCCCAGACCCGGCTCAGGTCCGAGAGGGTGAAGGCGTTGCTGGTCTCATCGACCACTTCGCCGACGGTCAGGTGCTTCTCCACCACTACGGCGTCGAAGGGGGCGCGCAGCTCGTAGCGATTGCCTGCACCGGCCGGAGCAACGGCGGCGACTTTCTGCCGGGCGTTGGTCAGCGCGATTTCGGCCTCCTGCAAGGCCTGGCGGGCCTGCAGGTAGTCCTGTTCGGCGCTGATGCGTTCCTGCCACAACTGCTGTTCGCGCTTGAAGGTCAACCGCGCCAGTTCCACGCGGCGCTGGGCGGCCTGCTGCTCGCTGCGCAGGTCGGAGATTTGCTGGCTGGCGATCACCGCCAGGACTTGTCCACGCTTGACCGACTGGCCCAGGTCGGCGTGCACCGATTCCACCACCCCGGGCACACGGGGCACTACATGGGCGGTATGGTCCTCGTCGAAGCGGATCTCGCCAGGGAAGCTGATAGCGGTGCCCAAGGTCATCGGCGCGGCAACGACCAACTGCACACCAGCGGCTTCGATCTGGGTGGCGGACAGGTGCAGGCTGCCCTCCTGTTCCTCATGTCCCTCATCGCCAGCCTCGGCATGCGCGTGACCATCGTCTTGCTGCGGGCTGTCATGGGTATGGTTTTTTTCGCCCTGGGAGTCCTGGGGAGCCTGGCCGATGGTCTGGGTCCAGGCCAGGCCGCCCAGGCCGAACACGGCGATGGCAGCGGCCAGGATGGCGAGCTTGCGGGTGTTGTGCATGGTTGCTCCTAAAGGTATTGCCGATGGCATCGGTGCAGACGGGCGAGGCAGGCCTCGGTCAACGGTCTGCGCCAAGGTCGCCGTAGATGCGCTCGACCTGAGCACGGGCATCGGTTGCCGAGGCCAGGGCGTCCAGGTACAGCCCACGGGCCTCGATCAGCGTGCGCTGGGCATCGAGCACATCGAGGAAGGCGAACTTGCCCATTTCGAAACCACGGGTGGCGGTGTCCACAGCCAGCTGCGCCGAAGGCAGGATGGTGCGCTCATAGGCCTGCACCTCCTGCATTGCCGACGCCCACTGGCTGACGGCGCTGCGGGTGTCGCTGTGCAGGCGCAACTGCACGGCGTTGCGCAGGTCACGGGCCTGGTCGGCGCGGCGCGCGGCAGCCAGCACATTGCCCTGGTTGCGGTCGAACAACGGCAGCGGCATGGACAGACCGACCACATTGACCCGTTCACGGTCCTCACGGCTGTACTGGCTGCCCAGGCTCACGGTCAGATCGGGGATGCGCTTGGCTTTTTCCGAGCCCAGGGACGCCTCCCCTCTCTTGATCTGCGCTTCTGCCAGGCGCCACTCGGCGGTTTGCGACACCTTGTCGAGCAAGGTCTCGGCGCGAGGTGCCGGGCCCGGTGACAGCTGGCTCGTATCCAGGCGAGCGATGGCCGCCTGCGGGCTGCCGGTCAGCCGCGCCAAGGACTGATTGGCGACGATGCGCTGCGACTCGGCACGGCGCACCTGCGCCTGCGCCTGGGCCAGCTGAACCTGGGCGCGGGTGGCCTCGACCGGCGAGGACTGTCCCGCCTTCACCCGCCCTTGCACGACCCGCAGGCCGCGTTCGGTCAGGGCCTGTGACTGCTGCGCCAGCTCAAGGGCGGTCTGGGCGCGCAAGGCAGCATGGAAGGCCTGCACCACATCGGCACGCAGGCCATTGCGCTGGCGCTCCAGTTCCAGCTGGGCGACGCTCTGGCCGGCGCGGGCCACATCGATGCGTGCGCCGCGCTTGCCGCCCAGTTCCAGGGCCTGGCTGAGGGTCACGGTGGTCGTTCGAGTATCGCGACGGGTGTCCTCGGCTTCCCAGGATACCTCCGGATTGGGCAGCAGCCCCGCCTGGCGCCGCTCACCTTCGGCGATGCCGATTTCGCGGTCGGCGGCGGCAAGGTCGGGGTTCTGGGCAAAGGCGGCCTCGATCGCCTGGGGCAGGCTCAGGCGCTGCTCGGCGCGCAGACTGGGCGCAGCGAGGCCAACCAGCAATAGACAGAGCAAGGCAGTATTGCGGGGGGTGAACCGGTTGCGCGGCACGTTTGAAGTCCTCGTCGGCAAGCGTCGGAAAGCATGGCGAGGGACTGTAAAGAGCGACGCCTATCGGCTCGGTGGCGCCAAAATTACAATTCTGAAAGGTGGCCCAAGGGCCTATGGGAGTGGGTTTGCCCGCGAAGAGCGCCAACGTCCGATAACCGAACACATTCGCCGCCTGGAAAACAAAGGAAATTGACGAAACTAACCAGG
The DNA here is from genome assembly GCF_051913525.1 of Pseudomonas sp. PKS. Classification (NCBI taxonomy): domain Bacteria; kingdom Pseudomonadati; phylum Pseudomonadota; class Gammaproteobacteria; order Pseudomonadales; family Pseudomonadaceae; genus Pseudomonas; species Pseudomonas sp. PKS. Next base: position 23,932 of record NZ_JBEGDO010000016.1, read on the forward strand.
TGGTACATATATCGAGACATCCAAAAACAACAAAGCGATGCCCCGCCATGACGCCCCGAATCCTCGTGCTCAACGGCCCCAACCTGAACCTGCTCGGCACCCGCGAGCCCGACCAGTATGGCCAGGAAACCCTCGCCGACCTGGCCCAAGGCTGTGCCGACTGCGCACACGCGCTCGGCCTGGAAATCGAATTCCGCCAGACCAACCATGAAGGCGAGCTGATCGACTGGATACACGCCGCACGCGGACGCTGTGCCGGCATTCTGATCAACCCCGGTGCCTGGACCCACACCTCGGTCGCCATTCGCGATGCCTTGGCAGCGAGCGAATTGCCAGTCATCGAGGTGCACCTCTCCAACGTGCATAAGCGCGAGCCGTTCCGTCACATCTCCTTCGTGTCATCGATCGCCGTGGGCGTGATCTGCGGCCTTGGTAGCCACGGCTACCGTCTGGCCCTGACGCATTTCGCCCAACTGCTCAAGGAGCCACGCGCATGACCCCGAACACTGTCCTGGCCGGGCTGATCGGTCGTGGTATCCAGGCCTCGCGTACCCCGGCGCTGCACGAGCACGAGGGCGATGCCCAAGCGTTGCGCTACCTGTACCGGCTGATCGACGCCGACCAGTTGGGCCTGGATGACAGCGCCCTGCCCAGCCTGCTGGATGCGGCCCAGCGCACCGGATTTACCGGCCTCAACATCACCTACCCGTTCAAGCAGGCGATCCTGCCGCTGCTTGATGAGCTGTCGCAAGAGGCTGAAGGCATCGGCGCGGTGAACACTGTCGTGCTCAAAGATGGCAAGCGGGTCGGCCACAACACCGACTGCCTGGGCTTTGCCGAAGGCCTGCGCCGGGGCTTGCCGGATGTCGCGCGTGACCAGGTGGTACAGATGGGGGCCGGTGGCGCGGGCTCGGCGGTGGCCCATGCGCTGCTCGGTGAAGGCGTACGCCATTTGGTGCTATTCGATGTGGACAGCGCGCGCGCCCAGGCGCTGGTGGACAACCTCAGCGCCCGCTTCGGCGAAGGCCGGGCGTCGCTCGGCACGGACCTGCCCGCCGCCATGGCCATGGCGGACGGGCTGGTCAACACCACCCCGGTGGGCATGGCCAAGCTGCCCGGCACCCCGCTACCCTTGGCGCTGCTGCATGCCCGGCTGTGGGTGGCCGAGATCATTTACTTCCCGTTGGAAACCGAACTGCTGCGCCATGCCCGGGCGCTGGGTTGTCGCACGCTCCATGGCGGCAGCATGGCGGTGTTCCAGGCGGTCAAGGCATTCGAGCTGTTCACCGGCAGAACCGCCGATGCCGGGCGCATGCAGGCGCATTTCGCACGCCTGGGGTGAGGTGCCTGCTCGCGGGTACATCGCCGTACCCGCGAAGCAGATTGCATGCCGTCAGGCCGGCAACATCCCCCGCACCATGAACGCAGTCGATTCACGCACCTCGCGCCAGTACCGCTCCAGGTCCATCGGCTCGCTGCGGCACAGGCGCAGCAGTTGCAGGTGCCCATAGTCATTGAGCATGAACGCCGCATAGTCGACATCCAGATCGGCACGCAGCTTGCCCAGCCCGCGCAGCTCATCCAAGAGCGCAGCGATCTCGCTCACCAACGCATCGTTGACCCGCTTGTAGGGCGCAGGCAACGCCGACTGGTCAGGCCCAAGCAGCGCAATCACCTGGGGCAGGATCTCGCGCCACAACGCTGGCGACAGTACCTCGAAGGCGAACTCGGTCAGGCAACGCTCGAAATAGCAAATGGTATCGATCGGGTCGTCGAGCTCCGGAATACGACGGCGCGCAGCACTGATGGCGCGGTGATCCGCCTCGCGCAGTTTCTCCAGAAGGATCTCCTGCTTGCTGCCGAAATAGGCGAAGACCGTGGGCACAGAGACCGCCGCCGAACGGGCGATCTGCTCGATGGTAGTGGTCTGGAACCCTTGGCTCTCGAAAAGGCTCAGGGCCGACTGGCTAATGGCCTGGCGGCGCAGGGCCTTTTGTTGTTCGCGCAATCCGCTCATGGCTCTCCTGGCTAGCGTTGGCGGGTAGGCGCCCAGCATAACGGCAAACTCATTCGATTAAAAATTTTATTGACTAAAACTTTTTATGGATTAAAAAATATTTCCACGTGATCGACTGATCACACCGTACCGGCCGCACCCTGCCCGACAACAACAAACAGCGGGAGCCTTGCAATGCCTACCCTCGCCTGTCGTCCGCGGCCCTCCCTCGCCCAGCCCCACGAGTACCGCCATGACTGAACATGCCGACCTGATCATCCATCATGCCCGTATCTACACCGTCGATTCGCACCGCCCCTGGGCCAGCGCCGTGGCGGTACGTGGCGAGCGTATCGTGCATGTCGGCGACGACCGCAGCGTGCTGGCTTTCAAGGGCCCTGCCACGCGCATGATCGACGCCCAGGGCAAGTTGGTGCTGCCAGGTTTCGTCGAATCCCACTGGCACTTCTCCACCACCGCCTTCGCCCATCAGGCCTTCGTCAACCATGAAGACCCCCATCAGGTGCTGGCTGCGCTCAAGCGCTACGTGGACGAGAACCCCAACGAGAAAGCCATCACCGGCATGGGCTGGGTCCAGGCCTTGGTGCCTGCGGACATGCTGCGCCGCGAAACCCTGGACGCAATCTGTGCCGACAAGCCGGTGTGCCTGCTGTCCACCGACTACCATTCCATGTGGGTCAACTCCAAGGCCCTGGAGCTGGCAGGCATCGACCGTGACACACCACCGGTGGAAGAAGGCGCCAGCTGGTTCGAGAAGGACCCGCACACCGGCGAACCCACGGGTCTGATCGTCGATGGCGCGGCCTATTCGCTCCTGATGCAGCGCCTGAGCGACCTGGGTTATCTGCCCGTCGGCATCGACCTTTACCTGCGCTCGATCGCCCTGTGGCAAGAGAAACTGGTCGCCGCCGGCATCACCACCGTGTTCGACGCAGGCTTCCTCGACCCGAGCGGCGATCAGTCGCTGCTGTACCAGACCCTGATGCGTCTGGAAGACGAGCAACGCCTCAAACTCCGGGTAGTTGGCAGCTACATCGACATGGGCACCGACCCGGACCCGGTGGCCAGCCTCAAGGCCCTGCGCGCTGAGTATGCAAGCCCTCTGGTCAAGGCCCAGGCGCTGAAACTGATGCTCGACGGCACCGAGATGAACCACACCGCCTACCTGCTCGAACCCTACTGTGACAAGCCGCACAGCTGCGGCAGCACCACCATGCCGGAGGAAACCTTCGAGCGGCACGTGCGTGAGGCCGACCTCAACGGCATCGACGTGATGGTCCACGCCGTGGGCGATGGCGCCGTGCGCATGGCCTTGGATGTGTTCGAGCGAGTCGGTGCGAGCAACCCGCCGCGCGACCGTCGCCATGTGATCACCCACGCGTTCCTCACCCACCCGGACGACATCCCGCGTTTTCGCCGCATCGGCGTGATGGCCAACACCCAACTGCAATGGGGCGTGGTCGACGCCTATACCCAGGCGATCCAGAAGTCCTACGGCCCGCAGCGCTGGGCCTCGATGTACAAGTTCCGCAGCTTCATCGAGCAGGGCGTGACCGTGTCCATCGGCATGGACGGCCTGGCCTGTCAGTGCCGCTGCCAGCATCGACCGGTGGAGCACATCGAGTCCGGACATACCCGGCAGTTGGCGGGCGAGCCCGATGCCCCGGTGATGCCGGACATCCACGAGAAGCTGAGCATCCCCCAGCTGATCGCCGCCTACACCATCAATGGCGCCTACCAGTTGGGCCTGGAGAAAGAGATCGGCTCGATCAGCGAAGGCAAGCGCGCGGACATCATCATCATGGAGCAGGACTTGTTCGAGCTGGATCGCTACCAGATCGGCAAGACCGAGGTCCTGCTGACCCTGATGAACGGCGAAGTCACCCATGACCAACTGAGCCGCGCCCTGACCTGAGCGCAGGCCCTTCGCCCCACGCCGCTTCGCAGTGTCGCGCCAATGCGCGGGCTGCGAGGCCCTCTGCTGCGACACGCATCAGCCATTTCATTCATCGGGACCCCACAATGCACAACAACAATTCCCGGCTCCAGCGTGCTTCTCTGATCTTCATCGCCAGCACGGCAATCATCGTCATCGGCGTTCAACCCATGTTCATCGGCCTGCTGGCCGAACGCCTGGTCCTTTCCCTCAGCCAGCAAGGCCTGGTGATCGCCATGGAAATGGGTGGCCTGGTCCTGGGTACCCTGCTTAGCCCCTTGTTGGCCCGGCAAGGCAGCCAGCGCCGCGTCTATCTCCTGGCTGCGCTGCTGGCGCTGGCCTGTAACCTGTTCACGGCGCAAAGCGCCAGCTTCACCCTGGTGCTTGCCTGGCGCCTGCTCGCAGGGATTGGCGGGGGCCTGCTGTACGCCAATGCCCTCAACGATCTCGGCCGCCTGCCGGGACAGGACCGCTCCTTTGGCCTGGTGCTGTTCCTGCAGACAGGCATCTTCGCGTTCTCGGCCGCGACCCTGCCGCTGGTGGCCGAAGCGTTCGGCAGTTCGCTGGCGATCGCCTCGATGGCGGGCTGGTTCGGCCTGATCAGCGTCAGTTGCATCGCCTTGCCGGTCTGCCAGGCCGTCACCCGCGGCACCGTGCTGGCCGCCAGCGGTCAGGGCTCGGCACGCATCGGCCGCTACTCACTGCTGGGTATGTTGTTCCTGCAACTGGCGATCTACAGCGTCTGGGGCTTCCTCGATCAGCTGGGGCATGACCAAGGCCTTAGCGCCGTGGAAGTGGGCTGGGCATTCGGCATGGGCGTACTGGGCGGCCTGCCTGGCTCGGGTCTGCCGAGCCTGTTGGGGGCACGGGTCAGCCGCGGGCCGATGATCGGCTTTGGCTCGTTGCTGGTGCTGTTGGCCATCGTCCTGCTCGCCGGGGGTACACCGAGCGCGATGAGCCTGTTCGTGGCGCTGTTCATCCTTAACTTCGGCTGGGCCCTGGCGTTGAGCTACTACATGGGCGCCATCGCCACCAACGACCCTCAAGGCCAGTTCACCCCACTGGTGCCGATCACGCTGGCCAGTGCGGCTGCGGTTGCGCCAGCGTTCATCTCGATGCTGTTGCAGGTGACCGGAAAGCCTTCGATCTTCATCACCGCAGCCAGTGCGGTGACCATCGGTTTTCTGCTCAAGTGCATGGCGGGCATGCGCGAACGACAGAAGGCCTTGTAAAAAAGGGGCGCCAAGCGCCCCAGGATGCACGGTCATTCAGCCAACAACGCCTGGATCACCTTCTCCTGCCCGTCATAGCCGCCTTCGCCGTAATGTACATGGCGCACCTGCCCCTGGCGGTCGATGAAGTAATGGGCCGGCCAGAACTGGTTGCCCCAGGCGTTCCAGATCCGGTAGTCGTTGTCCACCGCTACCGGATAGCCGATGCCTAGACTGGCGACCTTCTGGCGCAGGGTGCCTAGGTCATGCTCGTAGTCGTATTCCGGCGTATGCACGCCGATCACCACCAGCCCCTGGTCGGCATAGCGCCGGGACCAGTCGTTGACATGGGGCAGGCTGCGCTGGCAGTTGACGCAATCCCAGGTCCAGAAATCCACCAGCACCACCTTGCCCTTGAGCGCCGGGGCATCCAGCGGCGCCGTGTTCAGCCACTGGCTGGCGCCGGCCAGCGAAGGCATGGCGCCCTGCCCGTCCCGCGCCGCCAGGTAGCCGGCCAGGCCAAGCCCCACCAGTCCCATGCCCGCCCCGCCGACCTTGATCAGCATGCGCCGGTCAATTTTCATGGCAACCGCCGGTGGCGTAGCTACGGTACTCGACGCTCTGACGCTGGCCGTGGGAGTCCAGGTAATCCATGCGGGTGGTGACCACGCCACAGGCGTTGGCCTGGTCGTCCTGGGTAGAGAGTACTTTCTGGATATCCAGATGGTCGCCATAGCGGTATTGCATCACGTTGTCCTGCATCGGTTGCGGGCTTGCCTGGGCACCGATGGCGCCCAAACTGGACAAAGCAAACAAGGCGGCGATGGCAAAAGTCTTGGTGGTCATGGCATCTCTCCTGCGAGTGTTCATGCGATGGGGAGTGTTCCCCGGTCGAGAGCCATTTCACCGCTGGCGGGTATCCGGGCTGTGTCCGCAAAGGGCCCCTATTGCCTTGTGCTGTATCTGCAACGCAGGCAGATACACTGCAATACAAAGCCCGGTCCGCAAGGGCCACGACGCTCGGTACACTGCGCCTATCCAACTCTGTACAGGAACCCTCCGATGGAACATGTCGATCACATCCTGATCGTCGACGACGATCGCGAAATCCGCGAGCTGGTCGGCAACTACTTGAAGAAGAACGGCCTGCGTACCAGCATCGTCGCCGATGGCCGGCAAATGCGCGCCTTCCTGGAGAACAACGCGGTCGACCTGATCGTGCTCGACATCATGATGCCCGGCGACGACGGCCTGCTGCTGTGCCGCGAACTGCGCGCCGGCAAGCACCGCAACACGCCGGTGCTGATGCTCACCGCACGCAACGATGAGACCGACCGCATCATCGGCCTGGAGATGGGTGCCGACGACTACCTCACCAAACCCTTCTCGGCGCGCGAACTGCTGGCGCGCATCAACGCCGTGCTGCGTCGCACGCGGATGCTGCCGCCGAACCTGACCATCAGCGAAAGCAGCCGGCTGATCGGCTTCGGCCAATGGCGGCTGGACACCACCGCCCGCCACCTGCTCGACACCGACGGCACCCTGGTGGCCCTGAGCGGCGCGGAGTATCGCCTGCTGCGGGTGTTTCTCGACCACCCACAACGGGTGCTCAGCCGCGAACAACTGCTCAACCTCACCCAAGGCCGCGAAGCGGATATCTTCGACCGCTCCATCGACCTGCTGGTCAGCCGCCTGCGCCAGCGTCTGGGCGACGATGCCCGCGAACCCACCTGCATCAAGACCGTGCGCAGCGAGGGCTACGTGTTCTCCTTGCCGGTGCAGTTGCTCGAGTCGCCGTCATGAGATGGCCCCGTACCCTTGCCTCGCGCCTGGCGCTGATCTTCCTCACCGGGCTGGTGCTGGCCTACGGGCTGTCGTTCGGCCTGCAGTTCTACGAGCGCTATGTCAGCAGCCGCTCGATGATGCTGAACAACCTGGAGCAAGACGTGGCAACCTCGGTGGCGATCCTCGAGCGCCTGCCGGCCGACGAGCGCGCCGCCTGGCTGCCACGCCTGCAGCGGCACAACTATCGCTACCAACTGGGCGAAGGCCTCAGTGGTCAGGCCATGCCCAGCGAGGACCCGCCCATGGCCGCCGAGTCGATCGTCAAGGCGATCGGCCAGGACTACCGCCTGACCTTCCAGGAGATCCCCGGCCCCAACCCGCATTTTCAGGCCCACTTGCGCCTGACGGACGGCGCGCCGTTGACCATCGACGTCACCCCGGCCGGTGTGCCCTTGGCCAAATGGCTGCCGGTGGTGCTGGTGATCCAGCTGGCGGTGCTGCTGGGCTGCACCTGGCTGGCCGTGCGCCTGGCGATACGCCCACTGACCCGGCTGGCCCGCGCGGTGGACGACCTGGACCCGGACAAACCCGGCCCCCAACTGGACGAAAGCGGCCCCAGGGAGGTGCGCTACGCAGCGGTCGCCTTCAACGCCCTGCAGGCGCGCATCGCGGCCTACCTCAAGGAGCGCATGCAGCTGCTGGCGGCCATTTCCCATGACCTGCAAACCCCCATCACGCGCATGAAATTGCGGGTGGAGGTGATGGACGACGGCCTGGAGAAGGACAAACTCTGGAGCGACCTGAGCGCCATGGAGCACCTGGTGCGCGAAGGGGTGGCGTACGCGCGCAGCATGGACAGCAGCACCGAGGCGCCCTGCCGCATCAAGCTCGATGCCTTCCTCGACAGCCTGGTCTTCGATTACCAGGACAGCGGCGCCAAGGTCGAGCGCCTGGGCGCCACCGATGTCACCCTGCACACCCGCCCCCACGCCCTGCGCCGGGTGCTGGTGAACCTGGTGGACAACGCGCTGAAGTTCGCAGGCGCCGCGCAGCTTGAGGTCGAGCACGCCGGTAGCAGCACCTTGATCCGTGTGCTCGACGAAGGGCCTGGCATTCCTGGTGATGAACTGGCCGAAGTGCTCAAACCGTTCTACCGGGTGGAAGGCTCACGCAACCGCAGCACCGGAGGTACCGGCCTGGGGCTGGCGATTGCCCAGCAACTGACCCAGGCCATGGGGGGGCAACTGACCTTGAGCAACCGCGCCGGCGGCGGGCTGTGCGCGCAGATCGAGCTCAAATGACGTGGGGCCGCTTCCCGGCCCCGACGTCGACTACACGCCGATACATAACGCCACTGTCCTGGACACACTGCAGACACCCTGGCCGCACACACTCCTTGTCGCTCCTCGAGCCCCCGGGCTCGAGTTCTCCAACCTGCTGACAAGAGAGCCTGACCATGAACGCATTGCCCCGCGCCTTTAACGCCCTGGATCGCCTCGGTACCTGGAGCGCCGACCTGCCCCTGCGCCTGTTCCTGGCCTGGGAGTTCTTCGAATCGGGTATCGAGAAATTCAACGGCGCCAACTGGTTCACTGATCTGCAATCGAGTTTTCCCTTCCCGTTCAACCTATTGCCGGCCAATTTGAACTGGCAACTCTCGCTGTGGGCGGAGTTGATCTGCCCGCTGTTGCTGCTGCTCGGCCTGGGCACGCGCCTGGCCTCGGCCGTGCTGATGGTGGTGACGGTGGTAGCCATTGCCGCGGTGCACTGGCCGGCACAGTGGTCGAGCCTGGCCGAGCTTGCCCAGGGCTATGCGATCACCAACCAGGGCTACGGCAACTTCAAGCTGCCGGTCATCTACTTGGTGGCCCTGCTACCCCTGTTGCTCAAAGGGGCCGGCCGCCTGAGCCTGGACCACTGGCTGCGCGGCCGGTTCCAGCCATTGAGCGTCAGAGCACCCGCCTGATCAGCGGCTCGAGGCGGCTGTAACGCAGCCGCCGCAGCAGCTTGAGCACTTCGCGCGGGTGTTCGCCGGCCTCGCCCAGTTCCTCGGCCGAGGACAGCCGGGGGGCGTGCCGACGGATCCTTTCGAGCTCGGCCTCACGGGGGGCGAGCCACTGCCCCTGGGGGTCATCGATCAACAGACCGTTTTCAAGGTCCAGATTGAAACCACGGGGATTGAGGTTGTTGCCGGTGAGCAAGCTGTAGTGTTCGTCAATCCACACCCCTTTGGCATGGAAGGTGTGCCCCGGATCGTTCCAGATCCGCACCTGCAGCCGGCCGCCGGCAATGGCGGCCTGGCGTCGACGGGCGAAGGCACGCAGGTTGTCCTCGTACAGATAGGGCAAGGCGGCGCTGGCAGTAAAGGGTTGTCCGGGGGCAACGTAGAAATCGTTGGCGGTTCGGTGACCGATGATCAGCTCCACCGTCACCCCACGTGCGAGCGCCCGGTCGATCTCGGCGATCAGTACCCGGGGTGGGTTGAAGTACGGTGTGCTGAGCACGATCTGCGAACGCGCAGCCGCAAGCAGCGCGCATACGCTGCGGTTGAGCGGATTGCCCCGGCCGACGCCCAGCAGGGGGATCACCCGCAGCCCTTCGCGTGCCGGAGCCACGGGCAGTTCGTAGGCCATGTGCCTCAATCGCGCACGCAACCGGCGAATCGCACCACGCAGGCGTTTGGTCGTGGGCGGTGCGGGCAGGTCCAGGCGGGGTGTCGCGCTAGTCGCCAGTATCTGCCGCACCAGACCGGCCATGGTGTCAGCCAACCCAGGATTGTGGAACAGGTGGTAGCGGTCCAGTCGGTAGCGGTCGAAGCGGTGCAGGTAGACGTTGTTCAGGCTCGCTCCGGTGTACAGCACCTGGTCATCGATGATGCTGCCTTTGAGGTGCAGCACGCCGAACAGCTCGCGGGTCTGCACCGGCACGCCATGGATCACCACATCCAGGCCATGGCGTTGACGCTGGGCCTGGTACCAGGCCGCATTGCCCGGTTGCCGGCCCGCCCCCAGCAAGCCGCGCCGGGCCCGGAACCAGTCGACAACGATGAGAATCTCCAGCCCCGGTCGCGCCGCCTTGGCCCGGTACAGGGCATCGAGCACCTCCTGGCCGGCCTCGTCCTCCTGCAGGTACAGGGCGACGAGGACAATGCGTTGGGTGGCGCTGGCAATCAGCTCGAGCAAGCGAGTGCGGTAGCTCGCCGCATCGGGCAACACCTCGATGGCACCGGGAGCCAGGGCGAAACCTTCCTGGGGTACCGGCACGGATTTACGGTTCAAGCGGTCGTCTCCTGTGCAAAAGGGGTTCCGGGTCGTGGGCATTCCGGCCCCTGTCATCCGGGTGTACTATCGGGCCGGCCACGGCATAGAACAACAAGAATTCTCACGGCTCGGTTTTTTCTTATAGCCCGGAAACAACGACGCCTCAGCTTGCACAGGTAAATCGCCCATGGTCCAGCCCTGCTCCGCGCAGCCTTCCTCCCCGCTCCCCCCGCCCAGGACGTTCGGCTTTCTGGTACAGCCCAACTTCACCACTATCGGCCTGGCCTCGGCGGTCGAGGCCCTGCGCATGGCCAACCTGGCCGCCTGCCGCCCGTTGTTTCGCACCGTAGTCGTCGCCGCCACGCCGGAGCCTGTGTCCGCCAGCAATGGCATGCGCGTGCTGCCCGACCATGGAATCGCTGACGCACCAGCACTGGATGCCCTGTTCGTGGTCGGTGCCAACCCCATTGCCAACGACCGTGACAGTCGCCCGCTGATCGACTGGCTGCGACAACTTGCCCGCCAGCGGGTGCCCCTGGGTGGCATATGCACGGGCAGCTACCTGCTGGCGCGGGCGCAGTTGCTCAAAGGCTATCGCTGCACCATCCACTGGGAAGACATCGAAGCGCTCAAGGAGCGTTTCCCCGGCATCGTCATCTCCAATCAACTGTACGAGCTGGACCGCGACCGCTACACCTGCTCCGGCGGCGTGGCCGCCATGGACATGATGTTGCAATTGGTCGCCCGCCTACCCGACGGCCAGGCCATCGCCGCCAAGGCTGCCGAGCTGTTGCTGTGCGACCGGGTGCGTGGCGAGCGTGACCGCCAGCGGGTGCCACTGCGCACCCGGCTCGGCAATGCCCAACCCAAGCTGAGCCAGGTGGTGGCGATCATGGAAGCCAACCTGGAAGAACCCCTAGGGCTGGAAGAGCTGGCAACCCTCAACGAGGTGACGGTGCGCCAACTGGAGCGGCTGTTTCACAAGTACCTGCAGCGCACGCCCAGCCAGTATTACCTGGAGCTGCGTCTGTCACGGGCGCGGGAGATGCTGCTGCGCAGCGATGCCCAGGTGCGGGAAATCGCCCTGGCCTGTGGCTTTACCTCGCCTGCGCATTTTTCCAAGAGCTACAGCCGGTTCTTTGGCCTGTCGCCGCTCGGGGAGCGGCGACAGGCGTCGTTGCACTGATGGGTTCCTAGCGAACGCCAGGTTCACCTCGAACAAGGGTTCTCGGCGGCGCCTGGCACCGGCTATGCCGGTGTTCGCGGGTGAAGCCGCTCCCACAGGTTATGGGTTGCTCTCGAACACACCGTCCTACCGCTTGGGAGCGGCGAGCGCTCTGTGCGGTCAATCCTGCAACGCCCGATGCGCCGTTTCTCGGCAGGCCAGCATGGCCACCAGCGCCACCACCGCAGCGGCCAGCAGGTATCCCGCCGGGGCCAGCTTGTTGCCAGTGACCTGGATCAGCCAGGTGGCAATGAACGGCGCGGTGCCACCGAACAACGCGTTGGCGATGTTGAAGCTCAAGGCAAACCCGCTGAAGCGCACGCGCGTGGGGAAAATCTCTGCCAGCAGGCATGGCAAGGTGCCGTCGTTCATCGCCAGCATCGCACCGAACAAAATCTGGATCGCCAGGATCACCAGCAACGGCTGATGGTCGAGCAGGCTGAACAGGGGCACCGTCAGCCCCAGAAACAGCAGCGAGGCGACCACCAGCATGGGCTTGCGGCCAAAGCGGTCCGACAAGCGCCCCATCAGGAAGATCAACCCGATGTAGGTTGCCAGCGACACCGTCGAGGCAATGAACGAGTCACCCTCGCTCATGCCCATTTCGTTGGACAGGTAAGTCGGCATGTAGCTGAGCAGCAGGTAGAAGGCGACCGCATTCAGGCAGGTCACGCCAATGCCGATCAGCACGCTGCGCCGGTGCAGGGTCAGCAGTTCGCGGATCGGTGTGGCGCCCGCGCAGCCCTTGCTTTCCAGGCGCTGCTCCATCTCCAGGAACTTGGGCGTGTCCTGCAGGCTCATGCGGATATAGCGCCCCACCAGGCCGAACGGTGCAGCCAGCAAAAACGGCAGGCGCCACCCCCAGCTGTGCAAGGCCTCGGTGCTGAGCAGCGCATGCAGGCTGGCAACGAACGCGGCGCCGAACAGCAACCCAGCGGCGGTACTGGCCGGCACGATGCTGGTGTACAGCCCGCGACGGCCTGCTGGCGCGTATTCGGCCAGAAACGCCGAGGCCCCGGCATACTCGCCCGACGCGGAAAAACCCTGTACGAGGCGAATCAGAAGCAAGAGGCACGGCGCCCACAGGCCGATCTGCGCATGGCTGGGCAGTATGCCGATGCAAAACGTCGACACCGACATGATCAGGATCGACCACGACAGCGCGTTGCGTCGCCCGTAGCGGTCGCCGAAATGCCCCCAGACCACCCCACCCAGCGGTCGGACGATGAAGGACAAGGCAAACACCGCAAAGGTGGCCAGCAAGCCGGTGGTCTTGTCGGCATCGGGGAAGAACGTGGCAGCGATGATGGTGGCCAGGTAGCCATAGGCGGCATAGTCGAACCATTCGACGAAGTTGCCCATGAAACTGGCTCGCGCAGCCTTGCGCAGCGCCTGGCGTTCGGCGTCCTGTGCCGGAAGCTCCAGATGACGGGCACTCAAGGTGATCATCGTGCACCTCCCTGGACGGGCAGCAAACGAGATTTCGGCACAACGGAATGACGCTGGGACATGACGGATACCCTCTGTTCTTGTAATTGGCGGCAGGGTCGAGCGGTCACTGGCGGGAAGGTCGCGGGCTGGCCCGCGACCGTGCCCGAGGGTCACTTGCGGATGATGTTGTGCTCCGGCCCGTAGGGGAAATGGGTGATGTTCTCGGCACCGTGCTCGTTGACGATCAGGATGTCGTGCTCACGGTAGCCACCCGCGCCGGGATGCCCTTCGGGCAGCATGATCATCGGCTCGATCGACACCACCATGCCTGGCTCGAGCACGGTGTCGATGTCCTCGCGCAGCTCCAGCCCCGCTTCGCGGCCGTAGTAATGGCTCAGGGTGCCGAAGGAGTGGCCGTAACCGAAGGTGCGGTACTGCAGCAGGTCATGGCGAAGGAAGATCTCGTTCAGCTCGCGGGCGATGTCGCAGCAGCGGATGCCGGGACGTACCAGCTTCAAGCCCGCTTCGTGCACCTCGACGTTGGCTTGCCACAGGCGCAGGTACTCGTCCGGGCAGTGGTCGAGGAACAAGGTGCGCTCCAGCGCGGTGTAGTAACCGGCGATCATCGGGAAGCAGTTGAGGCTGAGGATCTCGCCCTTGCTCACCTTGCGGCTGGTGACCGGGTTATGTGCGCCATCGGTATTGAGCCCCGACTGGAACCAGGTCCAGGTATCCATCAGCTCGGCGTCAGGGAAGCTGCGGGCGATCTCACGCACCATTGCCTGGGTGGCATGCAATGCCACCTCGTACTCAGGCACCTGATCGCGCAGGGCCTCGACCACTGCCGCGCCACCGATGTCGGCGACACGCGCACCCTGACGGATCAATGCCTGCTCTTCGGCGGACTTGATCATGCGCATGCGCATGCAAGGCGCGCCGATGTCGACCAACTCGGCCTTGGGATAACAGGCAGCGAGCTTGCCGTGATTCTGCAGGTTGAGATGGTCATGCTCCACACCGATGCGCGAGGCCAGCGGCAGGGCCTGCTGGATGGCGACGAAGAAGTTGTCGCGCTGCCAGTCGGTGTAGACGATGTTGTCGGTGCCGACCGTACGCCGCCAGGGTTGGCCGCCATCGATGTTGGCGCTGATCGAGACCACCTTGTCCTGGGTGACCACCAGCGCGTAGGGACGCCCGAACGAGCAATAGAGGAAGTCGCTGTAGTAGTTGACGTTGTGGTAGGAGGTGAAGATCGCCGCCTCGATGTCATGCTCGGCCATGTAGGCGCGCAGGCGGGCCTGGCGGGCAGCGTACTCCTGGGCGGAGAACGTGGGTTTGGCTTTCTCGCCGTTGCGGATTTTCAGGGTCTTGGGCATTTGCATGGTGGGTTTCCTTGTCGTTATGGGCATGCTGTTCAGGCCGGTTGCCTGGGATGCATTGCAGCAGAACGACCAAGGGCGCTTTTGTATCTATCCGACCTGAAATTGGCGAAACGGCCACCGCCCCTTGGCGGCCTTTTTTGCGGATCACCTGACACAAAACCGCCCCACAGGCACAGCGCAATGGCGTGCGCAGTACCTGTGGGGCGGCCTGGTATCGCGAAAGGGGCGTACAGGCCCCTCAAGCCACGGTTACTTCAAGTCGAACCTGTCGAGCTCCATCACTTTGACCCAGGCAGCGACGAAGTCCTTGACGAACTTGTCCTGGCCGTCACTGCTGCCATAGACCTCCGACAAGGCCCGTAACTGGGCGTGGGAGCCAAACACCAGGTCAACGCGGGTGCCAGTCCACTTCACCTGGCCGGTCTTGCGATCACGGCCTTCGAAGGTTTCGTTGTCCGCCGAGGTCGGTTTCCACTCCACGCCCATGTCCAGCAGGTTGCGGAAGAAATCATTGGACAGCACACCGGGCTTGTCGGTGAAGACCCCTAGTCGGCTGCCACCGACATTGGCGCCGAGTACCCTCAGGCCGCCGATCAGCACAGTCATCTGCGGTGCGGTCAGGGTGAGCAACTGGGCTTTGTCCAGCAACAGTTTCTCGGCCTTGACGCTGTAGCGGGCCTTGGTGAAGTTGCGGAAACCGTCGGCCAAGGGCTCAAGCACACCGAACGACTCGACATCGGTCTGCTCCTGGGAGGCGTCCATGCGTCCGGGCCTGAACGGCACATTGACTGTGTGCCCGCCGTCCTTGGCGGCTTTTTCCACCGCGGCGCAGCCGGCCAGCACGATCAGATCGGCCAGGGAAACCTTCTTGCCCGAGGCGTTGAACTCGCTCTGGATCTTCTCCAGCGCCTTGAGCACCTTGTCCAATTGTTCAGGCTGGTTGGCTGCCCAGAACTTCTGCGGCGCGAGACGCAGGCGGCCGCCGTTGGCACCACCGCGCTTGTCCGAACCCCGGAAGGTGGAGGCCGAGGCCCAGGCGGTGGAGACCAGTTCGGACACACTCAGGCCCGAGGCCAGTACCTTGGCCTTGAGGGCGGCGATGTCCTGATCGTTGATCAGCGGGTGGTCCACAGGCGGGATCGGGTCCTGCCAGAGCAGCACCTCCTGGGGCATTTCCGGGCCCAGATAGCGTGACAGCGGGCCCATGTCCCGGTGGATCAGCTTGTACCAGGCACGGGCGAAGGCGTCAGCCAACTGCTCTGGGTTGTCCTTGAAGCGCCGGGCGATCGGCTCATAGATCGGGTCGAAACGCAGGGCCAGGTCGGAGGTGAGCATGGCCGGCGCGTGACGCTTGGAAGGATCATGGGCATCAGGGATCTGCCCTGCCCCGGCGCCGTTCTTCGGCCGCCACTGGTGGGCACCGGCCGGGCTCTTGGTCAGTTCCCAATCGAAGTTGAACAGGTTCTCCAGGTACTCGTTGCTCCACTTGGTCGGGGTAGACGTCCAGGTCACTTCAAGGCCACTGGTGATGGTGTCGCCGCCCTTGCCGGTGCCGAACTTGTTCTGCCAGCCCAGGCCTTGCAGTTCGAGGCCTGCGGCTTCTGGCTCTGGGCCTACGTTGTCGGCGGGGCCGGCGCCGTGGGTCTTGCCGAAGGCATGCCCACCGGCGATCAGGGCCACGGTTTCCTCATCGTTCATGGCCATGCGCCCGAAGGTCTCGCGGATGTCCTTGCCCGAGGCCACAGGGTCGGGGTTGGCGTCCGGGCCTTCCGGGTTCACATAGATCAGCCCCATCTGCACGGCGGCCAGCGGGTTCTCCAGGTTACGTTCTCCCCCCAGGGCGCGGCTTTCTTCTTCACCATGTTTCTGCGGCTCTGCCACCAAGTCGCCCTGGCCTGGGGCCTGGGCCTTGCCATAGCGGGTGTCGCCACCCAGCCAGACCTTCTCGGAGCCCCAGTACACGTCTTCATCCGGCTCCCATACATCGGCACGCCCGCCGGAGAAACCGAAGGTCTTGAAGCCCATGGACTCGAGGGCAACGTTGCCGGTGAGCACGATCAGGTCGGCCCAGGAGATCTTGTTGCCGTATTTTTGCTTGATCGGCCAGAGCAGGCGCCGGGCCTTGTCCAGGCTGACGTTGTCCGGCCAGCTGTTGAGCGGCGCGAAACGTTGCTGGCCAGAGCCTGCGCCACCGCGACCATCGCCGATGCGGTAGGTACCGGCACTGTGCCAGGCCATGCGGATGAACAGCGGGCCGTAGTGGCCGAAGTCGGCGGGCCACCAGTCCTGGGAGTCCGTCATCAAGGCGTGCAGGTCCTGCTTGAGGGCCTGGAAGTCGAGGCTCTTGAACGCTTTGGCGTAGTCGAAACCGGGGTCCATCGGGTCGGACTTGGCGGAGTGCTGGTGGAGGATCTTCAGGTTCAGCTGGTCCGGCCACCAGTCACGGTTGCTGGTGCCACCACCCGCGGTTTGATGAAACGGGCATTTCGATTCGTTCGACATCTGCGTGTACCTTTGGGTCGGTTGTCCAGGTTCCTGGTCCAGGCCAGGTGTTCGATCGGCTGAGCACGCAGGCTCATGCGTCCCCTCATCAGGTCGTGTCGGCAGTGCCGACACTGGCTTGTCAACGGTGAAAAAGCAGGCGCCCCGGGGGTTTCCCTGCCCACACCCACGCGCCGTTTTCACGGGGCTGAATGAAGACTAGTCGAGCGGTGGCAGGTTTCTAATAGAGTGGCTATGTGGGGGTAATAGGCTGGGACTTTCGGGGGGCAGTGGCTCACTTGCCGCGCTGCATCCAGGCTGCGCCCAACCCACTCAGGCAGATGATGGCGATGCCCACCAGGCTGCTGGTTTCGGGCACCTGGCTGAAAATCACCAGTCCCAACAGCCCTGCGAAGACGATCTGGCAGTAGCTGAACGGCGCCAGCAAGGCTGGGGCGGCGAAGCGGAAGGCCTGGGTCAGCAACAGATGGGCGGTCATGCCGCAGCCGCCCAGGGCTAGCATCAGCAAGGCGTGATTCCAGTGCGGCAGTTGCCAGAAGAACGGCACCAGGGCGCTCAGCACCAAGGTGTTGCACAGCCCGGCGTAGAAGTTGCTGGTGGTCGGGGTGTCGTAGGCGGACAGCTTGCGGGTCAGCAATTGATAGAAGCAAAAACCCAGTGCCGAGCCCAGGGGGAAGAGGATCGCCGGCGTGAACATCGCCCCACCCGGATGCACAACCACCAGCACACCGACAAAGCCCATCACCACCGCCCCCCATTGGCCGAGGGTGACCCGCTCCTTGAGCAGCGGTGCCGAGAGCGCGGTGACCAACACCGGAGCCAGGAAGTTGACCGACGTCGCCTCGGCCAGCGGCAGGTATTGCAGGCCGGCGGTGAACAGCAGGCTGGTGCTCAGCAGACTCAGGGCACGCAGGGTCTGCAACAGCGGCCGGCGGGTACGCAGCACGGCCATGCCGGCCTTGGGCAGGAAGATCCCCGCCATCAGCAGGGTGTGTACCAAGTAGCGCGCCCACACCACCATGACGATCGGGTACAAGCCACCGAGGAACTTCGACAGCGCGTCGTGACTGGCGAACAGGAACGTTGCCACGACCACCAGGGCGATGCCGCGCAGCGGTTGGTTGACTCCGGATAGCGGGGTTCTGGAACTCATGGCGCTCTCGACGGCGCGCGTGGCGGGGGCCGGCGCAGGTATGGGGCGGATTCTAGAAGAGATGCACCGGGATGAGAAATCGGCGTGCAGAGTTGTGTTCGCTGATCGACCGGATTTGCCAGTGTGGGTAGCGCCTCCACCTGCTCCGGCCTGTTCGCGGCTAAACCCGCTCCGATAGGTATGCGGTGCAATTGCGAGCAACACCGAACCTGTGGGAGCGGGTGTACCCGCGAAGCAAGCACCGTCGAGCTTCAGCCTGACACGGGCATGACACTCCTGAGCCGCTGGCTCGCTGGCGCCGGCTTGCCATACAGGTATCCCTGAAAATGCGAGCACCCTTCCGCCGCCAGGCGGCGCATCTGTTCGGGCGACTCCACCCCTTCGGCCGTGGTCTTGATCATCAGGCTGTTGGATAGTTCGGTGATGGCACGAATGATCGACATCGCTTCGCGGCTGTCGCACATGTCATGGACGAACGACTTGTCGATCTTGATCCGGTCGAACGGAAACGAGCGCAAGTATCCGAGCGACGAATATCCCGTGCCGAAATCATCCAGGGAAATCGACACCCCCAGCTCCTTCAGCGCCCGCAAGGTGCGCACGTTCTCCTCGCTGTTGCCCAGCAACACCGACTCGGTGATCTCAAGCTCCAGCCGCTGCGCCGCCAGCCCCGAGTCGGCCAGGGCCAGGGCCACGATCTGTACCAGGTTGGCGTTCTTGAACTGCACGGCGGACAGGTTCACCGACACCGTCTGGGTGCCTTCCCACGTGGCGGCTTCCTGGCAGGCCAGATTCAGGGCGCGGGTGCCGATCTCGTGGATCAGCCCGGTTTCCTCGGCGATGGGGATGAAGTCCATGGGCATGACCATGCCGCGGCTGGGGTGCTCCCAGCGCAGCAGTGCTTCATAGCCGGTGACGCTGTTGGTTTGCTGGTCCACCACCGGCTGGTAGTGCAACTGCAACTGGCCCAGGTGCAAGGCGGTGCGCAGGTCGGTCTCCACCAGGCGGCGCTGGCGGGCAGCGACATCCATCTCGACGCTGAAGCATTCGTAGCGGTTACGGCCGTTGCGCTTGGCCTCGTACAAGGCCATGTCGGCATACCCGAGCAGTTGCTCGGCCTGGCCATGATCATCCGGCGCAAGGGCGATGCCGATGCTCACGCCCACCGAAAACTGATGCCCTTCGATGCGAAACGGCGGGCTGATCGCCTCGATCAGGCGTTGGGCGGTATGGCAGGCGGCCTCGCGCGTATCCAGCCCGGCCAGGACCACGGCGAACTCATCGCCGCCCAGTCGGGCCAGGGTGTCGTGCTCGCGCAACTCACGGCGCAGGCGCTTGCCCAGGGCGCGCAGCAGCTTGTCGCCGAAGGCATGACCGAGGGAGTCGTTGATGTTCTTGAAGTTGTCCAGGTCAAGGCACAGGGTCGCGGTCAACTTGCCGCTGTCCTGGCCGCGGCCCAGCGCGTGCTTGAGCCGCTCGCTGAACAGGGTGCGATTGGGCAAGCCGGTCAGCGCGTCATGGTGCGCCATGTAGTGGATCTGGGCGTGGGCCGCCAGCTCCTCGGTGGCATCCTCGGCCACGAACAGCACGTAGTCAGCCTGCCCTTCTCGGTTCTGGCTGAGCAGCGTCCGACTGCGCAAGGTGCGCGGGCCGAGCGCTGTGACCACGCGACTCTCGTCGGCATAGCCCTTGACGCTGCGTGCGCCTCGGGCCAGTTGTTGGGTCAGGTACTGGGCAGCTTCAGGTGCCAGGCACTGCTCAGGCAACTGGCCGACCATGCGCGTACCCTGAGCGCCAAACAACTGCTCGGCCTGCTGGTTGGCCAGCAGGATGCGCTGGCTGTCGAGGTCTTGGACGATGACACTGGCTGGGATGTTGGCGATCACCGAGTCGAGAAAGCGCGACAGGTCGGCCATTTCCTGGCTGTACTGCTCGGCCAACTGCTTGGCCTGGCGCAGCTCGGCCTCCTGGCGCCGGTGCTCGGAGATGTCGCGGGTGGTCTTGGCGAACCCCACCAGTTGCCCTTGGTCGTCGCGCACCGCGTCGATCACCACATGGGCATGGAAGGCCGATCCGTCCTTGCGCAGGCGCAGGCCGCTGGCCTCGAAGCGACCGGTGCGCCGGGCCTGCTCGAGGTTCTGCTGCGGCAGCCCCGCAGCGCGTTCATCCTCGTGGTAGAACAGCGAATAATGCTTGCCGACAATCTCCTCGCTCGAATACCCCTTGGCCCGCTGCGCTCCGGGATTCCAATTGGCCACCCTGCCATCGGGGGTCAATAAGTAGATGGCGTAATCCGCCACACTCTGGATTAACAGCCGGTACATGAGGTCGGGGCTGACTGGCGTCATGATTTACCCTATGGCAGCACGGAACACGCCGGCCTGTCAGGGCCGGATCGAAGTCATCAAGTGCTGGCATTATGCCGTTAGCCGAAAGCATTTTGTGAAGTGCATCACAAAATTTTGTGGGTAGCTCAGTGGACGGGCGAGACCAGAAAGTTGAGCAGCGTCGGCTCATCGTCCAGCGCAA
Source organism: Pseudomonas sp. PKS (assembly GCF_051913525.1). Classification (NCBI taxonomy): domain Bacteria; kingdom Pseudomonadati; phylum Pseudomonadota; class Gammaproteobacteria; order Pseudomonadales; family Pseudomonadaceae; genus Pseudomonas; species Pseudomonas sp. PKS. The sequence goes on from NZ_JBEGDO010000016.1 coordinate 44,363, forward strand.
TTGCCCGCCAGGCACGGGGCAAGTCCGCCAGCACAGCGCGACAGAACGCCACCGCAGGCGGGTCTTGGGCGTAGCAGCGCAGCAGCCAGTCTCCTGTACCGCTGCATAGCAGTTGCTGGGCAATGGCCTTTCCGATGCCCTGGCGGCGATAGCGCTTGAGAATGAACAGGTCGGCGAGTTCGGTGGCCGCAAGCCCCGGCAGCTCACTGCACTCGATCAGCACAAAGCCTGCGATGAAGCCATCGACCAGGATCACGCTGGCACTCCAGCCGGGTGATTGCCAATAACGGACCAGGTGTTCTTCATGAATATAGAAGCGCCCGTCCACCTCGACGTCTTCAGCTTCCCAGTCGGAGGACTCGTAGGCGTAGAACTGGTAGAGATTGCGGATCAGCTCGGCCTGGTCGGCGGTGGTCTGGAGCAGTTCGAGGGGGGCGTGCATGGTGTGGCTCGGCGAAAAAGAGGTGGGATTCTAGCGAAGTTCGCGGGGCGCGTTGCGATGAGGCGAAGCGGTCCTGGGCATCATCGTTCCTCCAGCACCGCCCTGCCCTTGACCGCTCGCGGCCCTTTCCAGGCCCAGAAGATCAGCCCTGGCAGGGGCACATACACCACGAAGACGATCCATAGCATCTTGCGTTCGGCACGCCGGTCGCTGCCGATGATGTGCCAGATGGCGACGATCTCCAGCAGGATGAGAATGGCCGCGACAATGATCCAGATCGTTCCGATTTCCATGAGCGTTCTCCCGTAAGCATGTACTGCGTTGGGCGACGCTCAGGCGCAAGGGTTCAGTCGGATCCGTCAGGCTGGCTCAGGGCGTGGCGCGCTCCAGGGCCGCCTTGAGCGCCGCGGCATCGGTGTACACCTGCTGCCCGGCGAGCACCCGGTGATCCAGTTGCAGCCAGAGCACCTGGCCATCCCCGGCACCATAGCGGCTGGCCACCCGCCCCTCGCGGTCGAGCACCACGCGGTAGTTGTAATCCCGCATGGCCGGAATGGCGAACAGCTTGCCGATGATCGCTGGCATGCGCTGGATGTCGGCGAGGAACACCGCATGACGCGCTTGCAGATACCCCTTGGGCTGATCGGCCAAGGCGGCCTTGAGCAGCTTCGCGCCGTCCATGTCGCGCGCCACCAGCAGGATGCGGGTGTCGGTATCGAGGCTGTAGGGCTGGTCGTATTGATCGAGCAGCGTCCAGGGCGCGAGCGTGTCGCCCGGTTCCAGCGCCTGGGCCAGCAGCGGGAGCAGGGTCAGCAGCAATGCGGCGGCGAATTTCATCGGGGGTGTTCCTAAAGGCGGTGGCTCAGCATAGCCCAGTGGCCCTGCGCTCGCCATGCGTGCTCTGGTTGTCTTTCCCGCAGACTCCCAGCACACTCACCCGGCCAGCCAGGAAGCGGAGTCAGCAGTGTCCACGCCACGCCAGTTCAGCCAGAAAACCAGCACCAGCAACATGCTGAGGCTCAAGTCCGCTGCCGGTAACGGGCAGATGCCCTATCGGGTCGACTTCGTCCTGCTCGAACACTTCTCCATGGCCAGCTTCACCGTGGCGATGGACGTGCTGGTGACGGCCAACCTGCTGCGCGCCGACAGCTTCCGTTTCACGCCGCTCTCGCCCAAGGGTGACCGGGTGCTGAGCGACCTGGGCCTGGAGCTGGTGGCCAGCGAGCTGAACGCCGCCAGCCTCAAGGAGCTGGACCTGCTGGTGATCTGCGGTGGCCTGCGCACGCCGCTCAAGTACCCCGAACTCGACCGCATGCTCAGTGACTGCGCGGCGCACGGCATGGCGCTGGGGGGGCTGTGGAACGGCGCGTGGTTCCTCGGTCGCGCTGGCGTACTCGACGACTACGGCTGCAGCATCCATCCAGAGCAGCGCGCCAGCCTTGCCGAGCGCAGCCCGCAGACCCGCCTGACACCGGCCAGCTTCACCCTCGACCGCGACCGCCTGACCGCCGCCAGCCCCAACGGCGCGATGGAGTTGATGCTCGGCCTGGTCCGACGCCTGTATGGCGATGCGCTGGCCGAAGGGGTCGAGGAGATTCTCTCGTTCTCCGGTGCCCGCTATCGCCAGGTCGGGCCGGGGGCGAAGAAGTCCATGAGCCTGCATCTGCGCACCATCGTCGAACTGATGGAGAACAACCTCGAGGAAACCCTGAGCCTCGACCAGTTGGCCGCCTACAGCGGACGCTCGCGGCGCCAGATCGACCGCCTGTTCCAGGCGCAGCTCGGCACCTCGCCACGGCGCTACTACATGGAACTGCGCATCACCAAGAGCCGCCGCCTGCTGCAGTATTCCGACCTGTCAGTGATGGAAGTGGCGGTGGCCTGCGGCTTTGTCTCGGTGTCGCACTTCAGCAAGTGCTATGCGGCGTACTTCGGGTACCCACCCTCGCGCGAGCAACGGCTGGGCGAATGAGTTTCTGGGGCTGCTTTGCAGCCCCGAACGCGTGAATCAAGCGCGGATGTAACGCAGCACCGCGTCACAGATCATCTGCTTGTGGCGCTGCTTGATCTGCTCGTCGGAGAGATCGATCTGGAAGATCTCGCTGAAGGTGTGGCGGTTGGATACCCGGTAGAAACAGAACGAGCTCATCAGCATGTGCAGGTCGATCACCTCGATACCGGCGCGGAACACGCCCTCCTCCACGCCCCGGCGCAAGGTGCGGCCCAACGCCTCAAGCACCAGGCTGCTCATCTCGCGGATCACCGGCGATTGCTTGACGTACTCGCCGTAGTGGATGTTCTCGGTGCAGACGATGCGCACGAAATCCACGTTATGGTCGTGGTGGTCGAAGGTGAACTCCACCAGCCGCTCGATGGCTTGCACGGCCGGCAGCGACTCCAGGTCCAGGCTGTGCTCGGTCTTGCGGATGTCGCCGTAGAGTTTGACCAGGCACTCGACGTACAGCTGCTCCTTGCTGCCGAAGTAGTAGTAGATCATGCGCTTGGAGGTGGCGGTGCGCTCGGCGATGGCATCGACCCGCGCCCCGGCCAGCCCCTGCTGGACGAACTCGTGAATGGCGGCCTGGAGGATGTCCTCGCGGGTTTTTTCGGGGTTGTTCTTGCGCGACTTGCGCGGCCCTTCGATCTCAGGCTGGCCGAGATTGACTACCGAATCACTCATACCCACTCGCAGGCTGTTGTTTTCAATGGGGTGGGATTATCCGCGAGCGGGACGATGCAGGGAAGCGCGGTGTTGGTCGGGTAGTCAGGTTTGGTGGGCCCTACCTGGTTTGGTGGGCCCTGGTCGAAACACCGCAAACCCGAGTCGTCACAGGACCGGCTTGCGCCCTGCCCCGCTGCGCGCCTTGGCCAGCGCCGCCAGGCGCACCGCCACGTTGGCCGCGCCGTACCCTGCGTAATCTCCCTTGCGCTGCAGGATCTCGAAGAAGAACCGCCCCTCGAACGGCTCGGTGTATACGTGGAACAGCTCCCCGCCCTGGGTATCGCGATCATAGAGCACGTTGTAGTACGCCAGTTCGCTCAAGAACTCGTCGTCGAAGTCGAAGCGCGCCGCCAGGTCGTCATAGTAGTTCAGCGGGATTTCCAGCAGCGGCACGCCGGCTTCCTTGGCCCGGGCCACTTCGGCAAAGATGTCCTCGCAGGCGAAGGCGATGTGGTGCACGCCCGAGCCACGGTAGCTGGAAAGCGCGTGGGCGATGGCAGTGTTACGGTTCTCCGAGATGTTCAGCGGCAGCCGAAGCGTCGCGCAGGCGCTACGCAAGGCGCGGCTCTTGACCAGGCCATAGGGGTCGGGCAACACCACTTCGTCGTCGGCGGCAAAATCGAACAAGCTCTTGTAGAACAGCACCCAGCTGTCCAGCGACTCGGCCGGCAGCGCCAGGGCCATGTGGTCGATGCGCTGCAGACCGCCACTGGGGATGGCCTGCGGGTCGAGGCGAAAATCGCTGTCATAGATCGTCTGGCCCTTGCCCGCCTGCTCCACCAGATAGATCAGGCTGCCGTCGGGGGCGCGCACAGCGGGGATCTCCCGCTCGTTGGGACCGACCAATCCACGGAACGGTTGCCCTCGATAAGCAGTCGCCCGCCCCAGGGCAGCCTGGCCGTCGGTGACGCGCAGCGCCGTAGCACACAGCGATGGGCCATGGGCCTCGAAGAAGTTGTGGCCGAAGGAATAGGGTTCGGCATTGAGCACGATATTGATATCGCCCTGGCGCAGCAGGCGCACGTCCTTGCTGCGGTGCTGTCCGCTTTCGGCAAAGCCCAGGCGCTTGAGCCACGCGCCCAACTGCGCCCCGATGGCCTCGTCCACCGCGAACTCGAGAAACTCAACGCCCTCGTAGCCGCTGGCCGCCGGCGGGTCGAACAACACACCCGGCTCCACGGCGCGGGCTTGCTGGGCGAGCCGCACGCGGGTCTGCTCCTCCAGGTAGAGCAGCGAGCGCAGGCCATCGGCGGCGTTCTGCCGGGGCGGGGCTGCGCGGAAACCGTCGTTGAAAATTTCCAGCGACAGTGGGCCGCGGTACCCCGTGGCCAGAATCGGTGCGAGAAAACCCGCCAGGTCCATCTCACCCTGGCCAGGGAAGCAGCGAAAATGCCGGCTCCACTCCAGCACATCCATGGCCAGGATCGGGGCATCGGCCATCTGCACGAAGAAGATCTTCTCGCCAGGGATTTCGTGGATGCCACTCGGATCGCCCTTGAGCGACAGGGTGTGGAAGCTGTCGAGTATCACCCCCAGGGCCGGATGATCGGCCTGGCGCACCAGGTTCCATACCTGCTGGTAGGTGTTGACGTGACGCCCCCACGCCAACGCTTCGTAGCCAATGCGCAGGCCGCGCTGGCCGGCGCGCTCGGCGAGCAGACGCAGATCGTCCACCAGCAGTTGTTCATCGCCCAGGGCATCGGCCTGGACGTTGCTGCACACCAGCACCAGGTCGGTGCCCAGTTCCTGCATCAGGTCGAACTTGCGCTCGGCGCGGTCGAGGTTTTTCTGCAGACGCTCGCGTCGGCAGCCCTCGAAGTCGCGAAACGGCTGGAACAGCGTGATCGCCAGACCCAGATCGCGGCACAGCTGACGGACTTCACGGGGGCTGCCGGCGTAATACAGAAGATCGTTCTCGAAGATCTCGACGCCGTCGAAGCCGGCAGCGGCAATGGCTTCGAGCTTTTCCGGCAATGTACCGCTCAAGGACACGGTGGCAATCGAACGCTGCATGGGGGAGTTCCTTGTTATTGGCGCGCACCCGAAGGTTGCGCGGGCTGACGGTCACAGGCCCCTGGGAGCCTGGCACGATCGATTATTCGCAGGTAAAGTCAGCCTCGCAATGCGTTTTGTACGAAACAGTTAGTTTTGGTTCGATTACCGAACAAAAGCGGTTTTGGCGAATTGATTCAGGTCTGCCCCTGGACAACCATGAATCCCCAGCAACGGCCCCTGCCCCCACGTTCAGCGGGTGTCGTGCTGACAGGCCCAGCGTCACGGCATAATAAATTCAATAACCGGGTACCGACCTATGCACACTTCCCTCGCCCTGCGACCCGCACCTGCTTGTTCGTCCCATCGGCATCAGTCATCGACTGATCACTCCTGAACAGCCTCCCGCTGACCTACAAGAACACCGGAGAAAACGATGGCCCACTCCAACTCCCAAGCCAAGAAAGCGACCGCCAGCGGGTGGATCGGCTCGGCACTCGAGTACTACGACTTCTTCATCTATGCCCAGGCTGCGGCGCTGATCTTCCCGCAGATCTTCTTCCCCTCCACCGACCCGAAAATGGCCATCATCGCCTCGCTGGCGACCTACGGGGTCGGCTACCTGGCCCGCCCGCTGGGCGCCTTCGTACTCGGCCACTGGGGCGATACCCGCGGTCGCAAGAACGTCCTGTTGCTGTGCATGTTCCTGATGGGGCTGTCGACCATGGCCGTCGGCCTGCTGCCGACCTATCACGACATCGGCCTGCTGGCCCCGGCACTTTTGGTGGTGCTACGCCTGGTCCAAGGCTTCGCGGTGGCCGGGGAGATCTCCGGCGCCAGTTCGATGATCATGGAACACGCCCCGTTCGGGCGGCGTGGCTACTACGCCAGCTACACCCTGCAAGGCGTGCAGGCCGGCCAGGTGATGGCGGCAGCGGTGTTCCTGCCGCTGGCTTATTTCATGCCCAGCGAGGCCTTCAATGAATGGGGCTGGCGTATTCCATTCCTGATGAGCGCGCTGGTGCTGGTGGCCGGCTATGTCATCCGCAAGGAAGTCCACGAGACCCCGGCCTTCGTGCAGGAAGAAAAGCAGGACAAAGTCGCCAAGTCGCCGATCAGCGAAGCCTTCCGACACAGCTGGAAGTGCATGGTGCTGGTGGCCTTCATGGCGCTGATGAATGTGATTCCGGTGGTGGCAACCATCTTCGGTGCGGCCTACGCGGTGCAACCGGCCTATGGCATCGGCTTCGACAAGAGCGTGTACCTGTGGATCCCGGTGGTGGGCAATATCGTCGCGGTGCTGGTGATCCCGTTCGTCGGCAACCTTTCGGACAAGATCGGCCGCCGCCCGACCATGATCGCCGGCTGCCTGGGCTCGGGCCTGCTGGCCTTCGTCTATCTCTATGCGATCAGCATCCAGAACGTGCCGCTGGCCTTTGGCGTGTCGATCCTGATGTGGGGCATGGTCTACCAGGGGTACAACGCGGTATTCCCAAGCTTCTACCCGGAGCTGTTCCAGACCCGCTATCGCGTCTCGGCCATGGCCATTGCGCAAAACATCGGCACCATGCTCACCGCCATGTTGCCCGCGCTGTTCGCCACCGTCGCCCCGCCCGGCTCGGACAACATTCCGCTGGTGGTCGGTAGCCTGGCGTTCTTCATCACCTGCCTGTGCGCCCTCGCCGCCTACATCGCGCCGGAAACCCACCGTCTGGCCATGGAAGACCTGGGCAACCCCCAGGCCAGGCCCATGGGGAAAGACGCCTATGAAGCCACCCGCAAAAGCAGCTTTCAGGCGGTGAGCCGCTGAAACACACACGTCCTGTGGAAGCGGCTTGAGCCGCGCAACAGACGACGCGCTGGCTGTTCACGGCGGTTCGACGCCTCGATAAACCCGCTCCCACAAGGGTCACCGCCAACCCTGTGGGAGCGGGTTTACCTGAAAAAGGGGCGACGAGAACCGTGCCCCACAGCGCCCAATGCTAACCACCGTCAGCCGTTGACGACGGCTTGAAGCCTCGCCCACAACTGCTCCACATGCGCCCGCTCGGTCGGCAGCGCCCCCACCGACACCCGCACCATCCAGCGCCCCTCCAGGGTTGCCGGGGTCACATAGGCATCGCCGGAGCCATTGAGCCGATCCGCCCATGCCCGGGTATGGGCATCCAACGCCTCCCCCTCCAGCCCCGCCGGACAGTGACGAATGCACAACGTCTGCAACTGCACCGGCGCCAACAACTGCCACTGCGGCGCGGCCTCAATCTGCTCGGCCAGCCAGCGGGCGTTGTCCAGGTCACGGCGCAGGCGCTGCTGCAGGGCCTCGACGCCTTCGCTGCGCAGCATGAACCACAGTTTCAGTGCGCGGAAACGCCGGCCCAGGGGGATACCCCAGTCGCGCAGGTTCTTGACCTCGCCATCGACCGCCGATTGCAGGTAGCTGGGGTTGGTGCTCATCACCCGGATCAGGTGTTGCGGATCACGCACGTAGTAGATCGAACAGTCGAACGCCACACCCAACCACTTGTGGGCATTGACCACCACCGAGTCGGCCAGCTCGATGCCGTCCCACATCCAGCGGCACTCGGGCAGGATCATCGCCGAACCAGCCATGGCCGAGTCGACGTGCAGCCACAGTTTGTGCGTCTGGGTGATGGCGCCGATCGCCGCCAGCGGGTCGAGGGCCGTGGTGGCCGTGGTGCCAGTGGTGGCGACCACCGCGCATGGCTGGTTGCCGGCCGCCAGGTCTTGCTCGATGGCGGCCTGCAGCGCCTCGGGACGCATGGCAAAGCGTTCGTCGGTGGGGATCAGTCGGATGTTCTCGCGGCCAAAGCCAGCCAGCAGCGCGGCCTTGTCCACCGAGCTGTGGGCGTGGGCGCTGACATACACCACCAACGGTTTGGCCTGGGCCTGCAAGCCGCCGCGCACCAGGGCGTAGTCGGTGGCACGCTCGCGGGCGCAAATCAATGCCACCAGAGTGCTGGTCGAGGCGGTGTCTTGGATTACCCCGCTCCACTGCGCTGACAGCCCGAGCAGCTGGCGCAGCCAGTCCAGGGTGGTTTCCTCCAGTTCGCTCAGGGCCGGGCTCGATTGCCAGGACAGCCCCAGCACGCCCAGCCCGGTGCTGAGAAAATCGCCCAGCACCGACGACAAGGTGCCGTTGGAGGGGAAGTAGCCGTAGAAATTGGGGTGTTGCCAGTGGGACAGGCCCGGCATCAGCAGCTTGTCGACATCGGCGAGGATCGCTTCGAACGGTTCACCTTGTTGTGGCGCCACGGTGGGCAAGGCGGCCTTGAGGTAGCCAGGCTCGACCTGGGCCATGACGGGTCGCTCGGCGACGCTTTGGCGGTAGTCGGCGATCAGGTCGATCAATTGGTGGCCGTACTGGCGAAAGTCTTCCGGGTTCACGCGCAATCTCCTTGGGCTGCTGACGCTATGAACGACAGAGTCTAGGTGCACGAAGCGCTGCGAAGAACCCCGTTTCGCGCATAGTTGCTATGGCGAAGACGCATGCCCGCCCTGCACGCCGAACTGCGACTGCCGCCACAGCTCGAAGACCCGGTTGCGCAACCAGCGGTGCTCAGCCGAGGCCTGCAGACGCTGGTGCCAGACCACCCAATAGCGCTGGGTATGCTCAATGAATCCCAGGGGACGCCAGGCCAGACGATGCAGACGACACAGCTGGCGGGCGATGTGCTCGGGCACGGTCGCCAGCGCCTGGCCATTACCGATCACCTGCACCGTGGCAGAGAAAAACGGCACCTCCAGGCTGATCCGTCGTTGCAACCCTTGGGCACGCAAATGACGGTCGATGAAGCTGTCCTTGTCGCCACCGCCGGAAATGCGCACATGCTTGAAGGCCAGGTAATCCTCCTGGCTCAAGCTCTGCTGAGCAGTCAGTGGGTGATCGTCGCGCATCAGGCACACCGCGCGGTCTTCACCCAGCAGCCGGCCGTGCAGGTTGGGCGGGGACTCATCGAACAAGGTGGTGGCCAGGTCGATCTCGCCGCTGGCCAGCAAGGCGTACTGGCCGGCCTGCCAGGTGCGGTACTCCAAGGATACGCCCGGCGCCTCACGCTCCAAGGCGCTGACCAGCAGCGGCAACATGTGTTCGGCCACGTAGTCCGAGGCGGCAAGGCAGAAGCGCCGCTCACAGCGCGCCGGGTCGAAGGCGGCGGGTTGGCGCAGGGCGGCCAGCTCCTCCAACACCTGGCGCAGCGGCTCGACCAGCGACTCGGCGTGCTCGCTGAGCACATAGCCGCGTCCTTGGCGGACCAGCAACGGGTCATCGAAGGCGTCACGCAGATGCGCCAGTTGGCGGCTCAAGGCCGACTGGCTGGTGCCGAGGCGTTCGGCGGCGTGGCTGAGGTTCTTCAACTGCAGGAGGCAGTCGAGGGTACGCAGGTGAGCAAGGCTCAGGGAAGCGAAGGTGGGGTGCATCGATGGGTGACTCCGGCGAGGGCCGTGCCCTCGGTCGCCGGACACGTCGGGAGGCCGATGTGTCAGGCGATGGGGGCCCCGCTGATCAGTCGGTCAGGCCGACGTAGACGTTCTGCACGTCATCGTGGTTGTCGATCGCTTCCAGGAACGCCTCGACTTCGGCCAGGGCTTCTGCGCTCAGGCTGGCTGCGCTGACAGGGTTCTTCGGGGTGTAGCCGATCTTGGCCGAGGTCACGGTGAAGCCGTGCTCTGGCAGGGCCTTCTGGACCGCATCCAGGTCGGTGGTGTCGGTGATGAACAGGGTCGAGCCCTCTTCCTCGCCTTCCTCGAAGTCCTGGGCGCCGGACTCGATGGCGGCCAGCTCAGGGTCGGCATCGCCGTTGGGGGTGGCTTCGATCAGGCCGACGTGGTTGAAGTCCCAGGCGACCGAACCGCTGGAGCCAAGCTGGCCCTTGCGGAAGGCGACGCGGATTTCAGCGACGGTACGGTTGATGTTGTCGGTCAGGCACTCGACGATCAGCGGCACCTGGTGCGGGGCGAACCCTTCGTAGGTCACCGCGTGGTACTGCACGGCATCGCCGTCCAGGCCTGCGCCCTTGCGGATCGCGCGCTCCAGGGTCTCACGGGTCATCGAAGCCTTCTTGGCCTGTTCCACCGCCAGGCGCAGGCGCGGGTTCATGTCCGGATCGGCGCCGGATTTGGCGGCGATCTGAATTTCCTTGGCCAGCTTGCCCATGATCTTGCCTTTGGCGTTGGCTGCGGCTTCTTTATGCTTGGCTTTCCACTGTGCGCCCATGTCGACTCTCTTTGTTTCAGCGGCCGGTTCAGGAAGCGACCGGCCAAAAGTGGGAGCAGTTTATACGCCCTCGCCTGCTTGATCGACAAGAAATCGCACAGCAACCGCAGAGCGGCTCCCCTGGCATCAAGCCTTGTCGGCCTTGCCCGCCGCCGCCGCGAACTTGGCCAGACGCACATCGAAGCGCCGTGGCCGCACGCCGCGATCCTCGGCGCGTTCCTTGCGGCGAATGGCATTGCGCACCATCAGCGAGCCCAGGTAACGGATCGGCTCCGGCGGGAAGTAACCGAGCGGCCCCTTGACCAACGGCGAGCGTGTCCACGGGTTGTCCAGGCCCAAGGCCAGCGAGGACAGAATCTGCCCACCCATGTGGCACGGCCCGACACCACTGCCCGAGTAGCCAAAGCCGTAGAACACGTTGCCCTGCCCGTCCAGCCGGCCAAAGAACGGCAAGCCGGTCACCGAGCGATCCGACGGCCCGTTCCAGCTGGCCGCCAAAGGCACGTCGGCCAACGCGGGGAAGAAATCGCCCAGGCTTTCACGCAGCAGGGGCTGGTAAGGCGAAGGCTGGTCGAACACCGGCAGCATGCGTCCGCCATAGGCGAATGTGTTGCCGCCCTTGCCCAGCATCAGTCGGCCATCGCTGGTGTTGTGGTAGTAGTGGACGAAAATCCGCGAGTCCAGGACGCTGACGCCACTGACCAGGCCGATTTCGCGCAGCAGCTCTGGACAGGGCTCGGTGATGATCATGTCGCTGGAGACGATTGCCACGCTGCGCTCGAACTGCGGGAAGGCCCGCGCCATCCAGGCATTGAGGCCCAGCACCACGCGATCCGCACGAATGGTCCCGCGCGCCGTGCGCACCAGGGCCGGCGTGCCATGCTCCAGCCCCGTCATGGCGGTGCCTTCGTGGATCCGCACGCCCCGTTGTAGCGCGACCCGGCGCAGGCCACGCACCAGGCGGCCGGGCTGCACCGTGGCGGCAGCCGGTGAGTACCAGCCCTCCAGATGACGCTGCGAGCCCGCCAGGCGTTGTACCTGTTCCAACGGCAGGCGCTGGAACGAATTGATCCCTTTTTGCTCCAAGGCCGCGATCACCGCGTCGGTGCCACCGACCTGGGCCTGGTTGGTCGCGGTGTACAAGGTGCCGTCCAGGCGGTAGTCGCACTGGATGCCGTTGGCCGCGCAGAACTCGCCGATGGCGCTGATACTGTGCTCCGACTCGCGCACCAGGCGCACCGCCTCCTGCACCCCGAACAGGCGTTCGAGGGTGAAGTACTTGGCCGACCACGACAACGCACATCCCCCGTTCCGGCCGCTGGCCCCGGCACCGCAGATGTCCGCCTCGATCAGCATCACATCCAGTTCGGGCGCCTGCTCCTTGAGCATCAGCGCGGTCCACAATCCGGTGTAGCCACCGCCGACGATGCACACGTCGCAACGTGCATCGCCGGTCAGCGTCGGGCACACCGCCTCGTCTTCCGTGTCCAGGGCCTGTTGCAGCCAGAAGGGTCTCATGGGTCGCTTTCCTTTAGGTGCGCGCCGGCTTGATTGCCATTGCAGTATTGGGTGCCACGTCATTGGCCGCGGCAACGCTGGCCGGGCGGCTGTTCCAGTGCGGCAGCAGGACCAGGGCCGAGAACAGCGCGGTGCCGGCAAAGATGATGAACACCGTGACGCTGTCGAAGTAGCCTGGCAGCAGACCACCGAGCACTGCGCCCACCGAGCCGCAGCCGTTGACGAAACCGGCAGCGGTTGCGCCGGATTTGGCGGTACCGAAGTCGATGGCGGCTGCGCCGCTGATCATCGAGTCCGGCCCGTACAGGGTCAGGCCCATCACGAACAGCAAGGCGACCACCAACACCACGCTGCCGGTGTGCATGGCGCCCATGAACGCCGCCAGGGCGACCGTCAGCAGCACCAAGCTGATCACACAGGCCGGCATGCGGCGTGCCCCGAACAGCTTGTCCGAGGCCAGGCCGATGAGGATCGGCCCCAACAGGCCGGCCAGCTCGAAGGCCGTCGGGATGATGGCCGCGCCGACCTTGCCCACCGAGGGCATCTGTTCGAAGACGATCACCGGCCCCCAAAGCAAGATGGCGTAGCGCGCAGGCTTGAGCATGAAGTAAGCCAGGCCCAGGGTCAGCACGGTACGGTTGCGCAGGATTTCCTTCAGAGGTTCCCACACGCTGCCCAGGCTCGAGCCTGGGGCCATGCTCTGCGGCTCGGGTTCCACCGCTGGCAGCCCCACATCCTCAGGCTTGTTGCGCTGGAAGATGAAGAACAGCACGGCCACGCCCGCCACCACCGCGGCGCTGGAGAAGAACGCCGCGTGCCAGCTGCCGATCAGGGTGTAGGCCCACCAACCGGCGAACGGCGAGGCTACCAGGCCGCCAAAGGCATAGCAGGAACTCCACAGGCCCAGGACGCGCCCACGCTGCACAGCCGGGAAGAAACTACCGATGTTCTTGCACAACCCCGCCCAGCCGGTGGACTGCGCCAGGCCTTGGATCAGCATGCAGGTGGCAAAGATCGGGAAGGTGGCATAGCTGCCCATCACCACGGCAGCAGCCGCGGAAATCAGCAAGCCGCCAAGCACCACCACGCGCGGCCCGAAGCGGTCGGCGAGCATGCCCCAAGTGAACTGGCCCACGGCATAGGCGGCCAGGTAGATACCGTCGAGGTTGGCCATGGCGGCCTTGTCGAGCATGAACGTCGGGTCCTCGCCGATGCCAAGCTTGGCGACCGAGAAGGCTTTGCGAGTGAAGTAGAAGGCGGCGTATGCCAGCCAGGTGATTGCGAAGATCTGGACGCGCCAGCGCTTCATGGCCGCTAGGGATTGATTCATTTGACTCTGACCTCTTGCTCAAGTGTGCCGGCAGAATGTGAAAAAACGCCTGTTTTGTTGTTGTGTTGCGCACTGCATGACGAGGAGGACCGTCACTGGTCAGATGGCACCAGAGGTCGGATCTGACCGGCTGGATGCCATGGTCCCCGGTGACTGCTTACGGCAGCACCGTCGGACTGTCGGACATGGAACCAGTTGGTGACTGATAAATAAAATCGATTTATCGTATTTCACACATAAGCCCAGCTTGTAACGGAGTGCGTCATGTCGGTCTCCCACGCTCAACTGAAGGCCTTTCACGCTGTCGCCCTGCACGGCAGCTTTACCCGCGCCGCCGAAAAACTCTTCCTGACCCAGCCGGCGGTTTCCGATCAGGTCCGCAAACTGGAGGAGCGTTATGGCGTGTTGCTGTTTCACCGCAACAAGCGCTCGGTCCAACTGACCGACCTGGGCGAGCGTCTGCTGGGCATCACCCAGCGCTTGTTTGCCTGCGAGACCGAGGCGGTGGAACTGCTGCAGGACTCCCGCGCCCTGCACACCGGCAGCCTGGTACTGGCCGTGGATGCCCCGGTACACGTGCTGCCGCAGATCGCCCGGTTCTGCCAGCGCTACCCGGGCATCCAGGTGAAGATCGAAACGGGCAACACCGACGAATCCCTGGCCCGGCTGTTCAGCTACCAGGCCGACCTTGCGCTGCTCGGCCGCGATGTGGATGACGAGCGGTTGTTCTGCGTGCCCATGCGCCGCGACCCGATGGTCGCGTTCGTCTCCCACAACCACCCTTGGGCCAGCCGCGGCGCGATCCACCTGGCCGACCTGGACGACACGCCACTGGTGCTGCGTGAGCCCGGCTCGGTGACCCGCCAGACCCTCGAAGAAGAAATGCAGCGCGCCGGACTGCGCATGCGCTCGGCGATCCAGGTGGAGGGCCGTGAGGCGGCTCGCGAGGCGGTAGTGGTAGGGATAGGCGTGGGCGTGGTCTCAGCGGCCGAATTCGGTGCCGATGCACGGGTATGCGCCTTGCCGATCCTTGATTGCCAACGGCACCTGACCGAGACGCTGGTCTGCCTGAGCGAGCAGCGCACTCGGCGGGTGGTGGCGACTTTCCTGCAGATGGTGCAGGACGAACACTGACAATCGCGGTGGCCTGTTCACGGGTAAACCCGCGAATAGGCCGGGACAGGCAATACCAGACGTTTAGCCGTCAGCGTCGCCCGATGACATATGCTCAAGACACCGTTGTTGCGCATGGACACACTGCATGCTGTACCGCCTCGCCGCCGACGTTTTGGTCCTCGTACACCTGGCGTTCATCCTGCTGGTGCTGTTCGGCGGCTTGCTGACCGTCAAATGGCGCCCTGCCCTGTTCATTCACCTGCCCGCCCTGGCCTGGGGGCTGGCGGTGGAGGGCCTGCACCTGGCCTGCCCATTGACCGGCTGGGAAAACCGGATGCGCGCCGCGGCCGGTCAGGCCGGCTACCAGGGTGGCTTCGTCGAGCACTATCTCTGGCCGCTGATCTACCCCGCCGGGTTGACACCGCAGATTCAGACGCTGCTGGGGTTGTTCGTGCTGTTGCTCAACCTCGGCGTGTACAGCTACGTGATCTGGCGCTGGCGCCGCCCTAGCGGGTAGCGACCACGAACAACCGTGGAAACGCCAACAGCACCTTGCCATCGCTCGATGGCGGGTAGTCGCGCTGCATCGCTTGCAGGTACAACTGCAAAAAATCGCTTTGCTGCTGCGCGTCCAGGCGCGCCAGGTAGGGACGCAAGGCTGAGCCCTTGAACCACTCGACCACAGCCTCTGCCCCGCCCACCAGCGGATGATGGTAGGTGGTGCGCCACACATCCACGCGGCTGCACAGCGGGCTGAGCAAGTCGTAGTAGAACGCCGCGTTGTGCCGGGGCGGCAGGGAGAAGTCGGCGAACAGGTCGGCCCAGGGGCCTTGGCTGGCGATCTCGCGCAACTGGCGATGGGCGGGCTCATCCAGGTTGTCGGGGGTCTGCACCGCCAGACTACCGCCCTCGGTGAGCTGGCGAATCAGGTGCGGATAGAGGGTGCCATGGTCGGGCACCCATTGCAGCGAGGCATTGGCGAGAATCAGGTCCTGGGGCTCTGGGGCCGACCAGCCGGCGATATCGCCGACTTCGCAACGCACCTGCGGCACGCACAGGCGGCGACGCTGGCGCGCCTTGTCGATCATGTCCGGGTCACTGTCCAGCGCCACCACCATCGCATCGGGATGCTGACCGCGGAGCACTTCGGTGGAATTGCCCGGCCCGCAGCCCAGGTCAGTGGCATGGCGTACCGGCCGAGGCGGCACCGCGGCCAGCAGGTCACGCACGGCGCGGGTGCGCTCGTCTTCGAACAGGGAATACTGCGTAGCGGACCAGGCCATGACGGGGCTCCTGCGAAAGGCTCAATGCCAAGAGCCTAGACTTCGGTCAGCGGGATGTCACCGGCACTGCCCTTGCCCTCGCGCCGCTCGCTCATCCAGTCATTGATTTGCTGGCCGAACTGCGCTGGCGCCTTGCGCCCGAAACGCCGGGCCAGGTCGAGGATAGTCTGCTGGGCCAGGGCCTCCTCCATGCGCTTCTGCGCCCCCAGCATCACCGCATGGATGGCGCAGACGCCCTCGGTGGCCCAGCCCGGCGGCGCGCCCTCGAACAGGACACAGCGCTCGCGGATCTCGCGGCAATCGAAAATCTTCTTCGGTCCATCGATGGCGTGGACGATGTCCAGCACGGTGATCTCATCGGACGGCCGCGCCAGGCGAAAGCCGCCACGCACGCCTTCTGTAGCGGCCACAAGCCCTGCACGGGCGAGCTTGGTGAACACCTTGGCCAGGTATTCCTGGGGCACGCCTTGCAACTCGGCCAGGTCACGGACGCTGGACTCACGGCTTTCACCACGCTCGTCCACCAAAAACAGCAGGCAATGGATGCCGTATTCGACCCCGGCACTGTAAAGGGACATGTCAATCTCCGACCAATATTGTCGCAAATAGTACGCCTTTGTGAATCGGCGAGCAAAATTTCACGATGCCGTCCGTCTTGCTCATGATCGTCGCAAGTCCCCTTAAACCGAAGGTTCCAGCCAAACGGTGGGCGGCGCTTGCAGCGCCGTGCGCAAAAAAACCTTGCCGTTTTAAACTACGATCAATACAGTCGTAGTTGTTCGGCGACAGTGCAGCCCCTCGCCGAAGGCTCGTCCACCCTCCCCTTGCGACCCCTCTTGGAGCACCTTCATGAACCCACATATCCTGATCATCGGTGCCGGCTTTGCCGGTGTCTGGAGCGCCCTGAGCGCCGCCCGCCTGCTCGACCAGGCCCAGCGCGGCGACGTCAGCATCAGTGTGCTGGCTCCCCAGGCGGAACTGCGCATCCGCCCGCGCTTCTACGAAAGCGACGTGCACAGCATGAAGGCGCCGCTGGGCGCCCTGTTCGAGACCGTAGGGGTCACCTTCATCAAAGGGCACGCCCAGACCATCGATGTGGAGGGCCGTAACGTCGGCTACACCGATGCCAACGGCCAGCCTCAGCAGATTGGCTACGACCGCCTGGTGCTCGCCGCCGGCAGCCAGGTGGCCCGCCCACCGGTCCCGGGCCTGGCCGAGCACACCTTCGATGTCGACCAGATGGAATCGGCCATGCGCCTGGAGCAGCATCTGGTCGGCCTGGCCAAGCAGCCGGCCTCTCCGGCCCGCGATACCGTGGTGGTGTGCGGGGGTGGTTTCACCGGCATCGAGACCGCGACTGAAATGCCGACGCGCCTGCACGCCATCCTCGGAGAAGACGCCTCCGTGCGGGTATTGGTGGTCGACCGTGGCCCCAGCATCGGCGCGGCGCTGGGTGCGGGCATCACGCCCTCGATCGTCGAAGCCTGTGAACAGGCGGGGGTGCAATGGCTGACAGGGCGCTCGGTGGTGGCGGTCGATGCGGGCGGCGTGACCCTGGACGACGGCGAGTACATCGCCAGCAAGACGGTGATCTGGACCGTGGGCGTCAAGGCCAGCCCGCTGACGGCTCAAGTGCCCGGCGAACGTGATGGCTTTGGCCGCCTGCGAGTGGATGACCACCTCAAGGTGATCGGCCAGGAACACATCTACGCCACTGGCGATGTGGCCTGGGCGGCGGTGGACGAGACGGGCAATCACGCGCTGATGACCTGCCAGCACGCCATCCCCATGGGTCGCCACAGCGGCAACAACGCGGCCGCCGACCTGCTGGGCGTAACACCAGTGGTGTACCGCCAGCCGGTGTACGTGACCTGCCTTGACCTGGGCGGTTGGGGCGCGACGTTCAGCGAGGGCTGGGAACGCACACTCAAGTACAAAGGCCAGGAGGGCAAGGACCTCAAGCGCCAGATCAACACGGTGTGGATCTACCCGCCGGCGGCGGATCGAGCCGTGGCCCTGGCGGCGGCCGATCCGCTGATCCCTGTCGTGTAAACCCCTGTCTCAAAGAGGCCGCTATGCGGCCTCTTTTTTTTGACGTCTTTTATTTGACTGCCTGTTCAGCAATGGTGGCACTGTGTCATCATTCGGCAAAAAACAACATGAATGGTAAGGACTTAACCTAATCCGCAGCCTAGAGCGCTTGATCATCCCTGCCATCTTGCGCTCCGGATACTGCCAATGCGATGGAGCATTTCAATGCAATTACGCAACCTGAAGATCGGCATACGGGCTGCCTACATGTTCGTCCTGCTGGGCGTCCTGGTCTTGCTCATGGGCCTGGTCTCTCTTTACGAGACCCGGCAAATGGACCAGGCCACCGATGAGATCCGCGTCACCTGGATGCCCGCGATCATTTCCCTGGGCGATGTCAGCAGCGCCCTGGGTCGAGCCCGGGCCTTGACCCTACGCAGCGCCCTGGAAGACCAGGCCTCCGCACGAAAGACGACGCTGGAGAGGATCAGCGAAATCAACCAGAACCTCACAAGCAACGTCGATGCGTATGAACGCACCATCATCGCCGATGACGACCGCGCCCTGTTCAACACCTTCGTGCAAGCGAGCAAGCGTTACCACGGCCTGCAGAAATCCATCCACGATGCGGTCGCCGCGGACCAGCTCGACGAAGCTCGTCGGTTGATCAACGGCCCCTTGGCCGAATACGCCGACACCATGATGAAAGCCCTCGCGGCGTTGATCGAGTACAACACCAACGGCGCCGAACAAGCATCCCAGCGCAGCAGCGCGGTGTTCGAGGAGGCCTTCTCGCTGATCATCGTTGCCTTGGTGATGATACTTGTAGCGCTGATCGCCATCGCCACCCTGCTCACCCGCAGTATCGTCCTGCCCCTGGCCGATGCCGTGGCCGTGGCCGAGCGCGTGGCCACCGGCGACTTGACCCAGGATATCCAGGTGCTCGGACGCGACGAACCCGCCCTGCTGCTGCGCGCCCTGAGCCGCATGCAACAGAGCCTGCGCGATACCCTCCGCAAGATCGCCGCCTCCTCCGACCAGCTGGCCTCGGCCTCCGAGGAGCTGCACACCGTCACCGAGGACACCAGCCGCGGCCTGCACCAGCAAAGCGCGGAGATCGACCAGGCCGCCACCGCGGTCAACCAGATGACCGCCGCAGTCGAAGAAGTCGCGAACAACGCCGTGAGCACCGCCGACGCGTCCAAAGGCGCCGACCAGACCACCCGCGATGGTCGCGAGCAGGTCAACCAGGCCCTGGCGTCGATCCAGCATCTGGTCAGCGATGTCACCGACACCTCAGGGGAGATCGAGCAACTGGCCAGCAATGCCAACGAGATCAGCCGCGTGCTGGACGTGATCGGAGCGATCGCCGGGCAAACCAACCTGTTGGCGCTCAACGCTGCCATCGAAGCGGCCCGGGCCGGCGAGGCCGGACGTGGGTTTGCCGTGGTCGCCGATGAAGTGCGGGCCCTGGCCCACCGCACGCAGCAGTCCACGGCGGAAATCGAGCAGATGATCAGTGGTATTCAGTCCGGCACCGAGCGTGCGGTCACCGCCATGCATACCAGTCAGGATCGTGCCAACGGCACGCTGGAGGTGGCGCAGTCGGCAGGCCAGGCCCTGGAAGTGATCGCCGAGGCCATCACCTCGATCAACCAGCGCAACCTGGTGATTGCCAGTGCCTCGGAGCAGCAGGCCCAGGTGGCCCGCGAAGTGGATCGCAACCTGGTCAACATCCGCGACCTGGCCATGCAGACCTCTGCGGGCGCCAACCAGACCAGCGCGGCGGCGCAAGACCTGTCCCGCCTGGCGGTAGACCTGAACGCGATGGTGGCGCAGTTCAAGGTCTGAGCGTAGGGGCCGCTCCCACAGGTACAGTGATAGGTTTCAGAGCAACACAGAACCTGTGGGGGCGGGTTTACCCGCGAAGAAGTCGCCACGCACAGGCCCCGTTAAAACGGGCCTGTGCCGCGCTGTCAGTCGCTGACACTCACCGCCCGGCCTACCTTGGCCAGGGACTTGCCCCGGGTCGCCAGGCAGTAGTACAGCGGGCAGGTCACCAACAGGCCGAACAGCCATGACAGGTCCGCCCCTTCCACCAGGTTCGAGTACGGCCCGACATACAGCGACGTATTGGCGAACGGCAACTGGACCAGGATGCCGCAGGCATAGGCGACGATCGCATGATGGTTGAAGCGTCCGTAGATGCCGCCGTCGGCTCGGAAGATCGAGGCGATGTCGTATTCACCTTTCTTGATCAGGTAGAAGTCGATCAGGTTGATCGACGCCCAGGGCACCAGCACCAGCAGCAACGCCAGGATCAGGCCGATGAACTGGCCAATGAAGTCCGCCGAGGCGTTGAGCGCGACCATCCCGCATGCCAGCAGAATCACCGAAGCCAGCACCACACGCACCTTGACGCTGGGCGTCCATTGGGCGGCGAAGGTCTGGATGGCAGTGACGATCGACAGCACCGCGCCATACAGGTTCAGTGCGTTGTGGCTAATGATGTTGCACAGGAACAGCACCATCAGCCCCGGGCCCAGCCAGCCGGTGGCCTGCTCCACTGCTGCCATGGCGTCGGTGCCTTCGGGCACGCACAGCACCGCCACGACACCGAAGCTGAAGCACAGGATGGTGCCCAGGGTGGCACCGAAGTAGGTCGCCCAGAACGGCCGGGCAATGCCCACTTCACGCGGCAGGTAGCGCGAGTAGTCGGAGGTGTAGGGCGAGAAGCTGATCTGCCAGATCACCCCCAGCGATACCGTGGCCACGAAACCTGAAAGGTTGAAGGCACCGCGGCTGAAAAAATCCACCGGCAGCGCCTGGCTGAACATCATGACGAAGCCCGCCAGCAACGCCGAGCCCATGACCCAGGTGCCGATGCGGTTGAGGGTGTGGATGAAGCGGTAGCCAATCACACCGATGGCCGTGGCACTCAAGGCGCCAATCACGATCGCGGTGGGCATCGGCACACTCGGGGCGATGCCGTGGATCGACTTGCCCGCCAGCACGATATTGGAAATGAAGAAACCGACGTAGATCAACGCCGTGAAGAACACGATCAGCAACGCGCCGTAGCGGCCGAACTGGCCCCGGCTCTGGACCATCTGCGGAATGCCCAGCTGCGGTCCCTGCGCAGAGGCCAGGGCGATGACCACACCGCCCAGCAGATGACCCAGCACAATGGCGACGAGCCCCCACAGCAGGTTCAGGTGAAATACCTGGACGACCATGGCGCCGGTGACGATGGGCAACGGTGCGATGTTAGTGCTGAACCAGAGGGTGAACAGATCTCGCGCCTTCCCGTGGCGCTCGGCAGGTGGGACGTAATCGACCGTGTGGTTTTCGACAAACTGGTGCTGCGACGACGGTTGGGACATGGTTTTCAGCTCGAAAGGGTCGTTTTTTATCTTTGTAGGAAACCGCTCAAGGCGGCCTCTCAGCTGCGCACCATATTATGGTATTCCAAGTTTTTGACAACACTGCGCTGCGCTTTTTCGGCGCATCTGCTCCGTATTGCGCTCCACTCCGATGCACTCCCTTCCTCAGCAACACCAATGATTACGGGGCCTGTACCGTTCATCGCATGCGCCGGGCGGGTGAAAATTCCACTTGCAATCCAGGTATTACGGTATACCATCAGACACATCAACGATAAAAATGCGGACCACCGCTGCCCTACCCCGAGGAACACGCCATGATCGACGCAACCGTCTACAAGAACGTCCTGGGCTCCTTCCCGTCCGGCGTCACGGTCATCACCACCCTGGACGACGACGGCTCGGTCGTCGGCCTTACCGCCAGCGCTTTTTCGTCCTTGTCCATGGACCCGCCGCTGGTGCTGTTCTGCCCCAACTACAGCTCCGACTCCTACCCTGTACTGATCAAGCAGAAGCGCTTTGCCATTCACCTGCTCTCCGGCGAGCAGCAGGCCGAAGCCTATGCCTTCGCCAAGAAAGGCAAGGACAAAGCCGCCGGAATCGAGTGGCGCCTGAGCGAGCTGGGCAATCCGCTGCTGGCCAATGCCACGGCGATCATCGAGTGCGAGCTGTGGCGCGAATACGAAGGTGGCGACCACGCGATCATGGTCGGCAAGGTGCATAACCTCATCGTCCCTGAAGAGGCGCCACGGCCGATGGTCTACTGCCGCGGCAAAATGGCCAGCCTGCCAGCCTTCGCCTGAGGCCACCCTTTAGATGACGGATGCCCAGGCATGCGTCGAGACTCCTGACGCCTGCCCCGACAGGCGACACTTCCAAGCTTCGAGGAAAGCCCCATGAAATTTTCGTTGTTCGTGCACATGGAACGTTGGGATGAACAGGTCAGCCACCGCCAGCTGTTCGAAGACCTCACCGAACTGACCCTGATGGCCGAGCGCGGCGGTTTCAGCACCGTGTGGATCGGCGAACACCACGCCATGGAATACACCATCTCGCCAAGCCCGATGCCGTTGCTGGCCTACCTGGCCGCGCGCACCGAGACCATTCGCCTGGGTGCCGGCACCATCATCGCGCCGTTCTGGAACCCCATCCGTGTGGCGGGCGAGTGCGCGCTGCTCGATGTGATCAGCAATGGCCGCATGGAAGTGGGCCTGGCCCGCGGCGCCTATCAATTCGAATTCGACCGCATGGCCGGCGGCATGCCCGCTACCGACGGCGGTAAAGCCCTGCGTGAGATGGTCCCGGCGGTGCGCAAGCTGTGGGAAGGCGACTACGCCCACGACGGCGAGGTCTACAAGTTCCCCACCTCCACCAGCGTGCCCAAGCCGGTCCAGAAGGGCCAACCGCCAATGTGGATCGCCGCCCGCGACCCGGATTCGCACAACTTCGCGGTGAAGAACGGCTGCAACGTCATGGTCACCCCGTTGATGAAGGGTGACGAAGAAGTACTGGACCTGAAGAACAAGTTCCAGACCGCCCTGGACAACAACCCCGAGGTACCACGCCCACAACTGATGGTGCTGCGTCACACCCATGTGCACAGCCCGTCCGACCCCGAGGGCTGGAAGATCGGCGCCCAGGCCATCTCACGCTTTTACCGCACCTTCGATGCCTGGTTCGGCAACAAGACCACACCGGTCAACGGCTTCCTGGAGCCAAGCCCTGAATCGAAGTTTGCCGAAGTGCCGGCGTTCGAGCTGGAGAACATCCGCAAGAACACCATGATCGGCACACCTGAGCAAATCATCGCGCGCATCAAGTACTACCAGGAGCTGGGCGTCGATGAGTTCAGCTTCTGGTGCGACAACAGCTTGCCCCATGCCGAGAAGAAGAAGTCGCTCGAGCTGTTCATCAAGGAAGTGGTGCCGGCGTTCGCCTGATTCCCCGGCGGATAGCGGCGAGCTGCAAGAAACAGCAGCGCGCGCACGGCTTGGAGTTTCCCGCTCAGTTCTGAAGAGAAATTCCATCGCCCTCTTGCACAACCAATATTATGGTATACCATCAGACAACAAGAGCTGATACCCCTCACCAGGAGCCACCCATGAGTTTCGAAATCCGCAAGATCGTCACCTACTCCGAAGAGACCCGCATCGAAGGCGGCAAGGCCACCGACAAGCCGGTGACCATGGTCGGCCTGGCCGTGGTGATCAAGAACCCGTGGGCCGGTCGCGGTTTCGTCGAAGACCTCAAGCCCGAGATCCGCGCCAACTGCTCCGAGCTGGGTGCCCTGATGGTCGAGCGCCTGTGCGCAGCGATCGGCGGTGCCGACAAGATCGAGGCCTACGGCAAGGCTGCCGTGGTCGGTGCCGACGGTGAGATCGAGCACGCCTCCGCCGTCATCCACACCCTGCGCTTCGGCAACCACTACCGCGAAGCCGTGCAGGCCAAGAGCTACCTGAGCTTCACCAACAAGCGCGGCGGCCCAGGCACCTCGATCCAGATCCCGATGATGCAGAAGGACGACGAAGGCTTGCGCTCGCACTACATCACCCTGGAAATGCAGATCGAAGATGCCCCGCGTGCCGATGAGATCGTCGTGGTCCTGGGCGCCGCCGACGGGGGCCGTCTGCACCCGCGCATCGGCAACCGCTACATCGACCTGGAAGAACTGGCCGCCGAGAAGGCCAACGCTCAATAACAACAACCAGACGGGCCGGGGCGTTGCGTGCAAGCACTGCCGCCACGCCCGACCTTCAAGGAGCGCCCTCCATGATTCAGCCTGTTGCTGAACGTACACCCGCCGGGACCAGCTACCTGAGCCTCGGTCAGGGCCAACCCGTGGTGCTGATCCACGGCGTGGGCCTGAACAAGGAAATGTGGGGCGGACAGTTCGTAGGCTTGGCCGGCGACTACCGCGTCATCGCCTACGACATGCTCGGCCACGGCCAGAGCCCACGCCCCGACGCCGACACCGACCTTGCCGGCTACGCCACGCAACTGGCCGAGCTGCTCGACCACCTGCAGATCCCGCAGGCCACGGTCATCGGTTTCTCCATGGGTGGCCTGGTCGCCCGCGCCTTCGCCCTGCACTACCCTCGGCGCCTGGCGGCGCTGGTGGTGCTCAACAGCGTGTTCAACCGCAGCCCCGAGCAGAGCGCCGGCGTCATCGCCCGCGCTGCCCAGGCCGCCGAGCACGGCCCCGACGCCAATGCCGAAGCGGCGCTGGCGCGTTGGTTCAGCCGCGAATACCAGGCCGCCAATCCGGCCCAGGTCGCGGCCATTCGTCAGACCCTGGCCGGCAACGACCCGCAGGGCTATCTGACCACCTATAAATTGTTCGCCACCCAAGACATGTATCGCGCCGATGACCTGGGCAGCATCCAGGTGCCGGCCCTGATCGCCACCGGCGAGCACGACCTGGGCTCGACCCCGGAGATGACCCGCCAGCTGGCAGCACGTATCCCGGGTGCGCGCAGTGTGGTGCTGGCCGAGCAACGCCACATGATGCCGGTCGAGGCACCACGGGAGGTCAACAAGATGCTGCTGGACTTCCTGGCGCACGCCCGCACCCTCAACGAATCCGCCAAGGGGATTGTTGCATGACCCTCGTACGTTTCCAGATGTGCATCGACGGCCAATGGTGCGATGCACAGAGCGGCAAGACCTTCGACAGCCTCGACCCGGCCACCGCCAAGGCCTGGGCGCAACTGCCAGACGCCGATGAAGCCGATGTGGAACTGGCCGTGCAGGCCGCCCAACGCGCCTTCGAAAGCGCCGCATGGCGTGGCCTGACCGCGACCGCGCGGGGCAAGCTGCTGCGCCGGCTGGGCGACCTGATCGCCGAGAACAAAGAGCACCTGGCCCAGCTGGAAAGCCGCGACAACGGCAAGCTGATCCGCGAGACCCGCGGCCAGGTCGGCTACCTGCCGGAGTTCTTCCACTACACAGCAGGGCTTGCCGACAAGCTCGAAGGCGGCACCCTGCCGCTGGACAAGCCTGACCTGTTCGCCTACACCGTGCACGAGCCGATCGGCGTGGTGGCCGGGATAATCCCCTGGAACAGCCCGCTGTACCTGACCGCCATCAAGCTCGCCCCCGCCCTGGCGGCCGGCAACACCATCGTGCTCAAGCCTTCCGAGCACGCCTCGGCGACCATCCTGGAGCTGGCCCGCCTGGCCCACGAAGCCGGTTTCCCGGCAGGTGTGGTCAACGTGGTGACCGGTTTCGGCCCGAGCACCGGCGCAGCGCTCACCCGTCATCCGCTGGTGCGCAAGATCGCCTTTACCGGCGGCGCCGCCACCGCCCGCCATGTAGTGCGCAGCAGCGCCGAGAACTTCGCCAAGCTGTCCCTGGAGCTGGGCGGCAAGTCGCCGAACATCATCTTCGCCGACGCCGACCTGGACAGCGCGATCAACGGCGCGGTGGCCGGCATCTATGCCGCCTCCGGCCAGAGCTGCGTGGCAGGTTCGCGCCTGCTGGTGCAGGACGAAATCTTCGATGAATTCGTCTCGCGCCTGGTCGAGCGCGCCAAGCGCATTCGCATCGGCAACCCCCAGGACGACGCCAGCGAAATGGGCCCGATGGCCACCGCCCAGCAATTGGCCGTGGTCGAAGGCCTGGTCGCCGCGGCCAAGGCCGAGGGTGCCAAGCTGCACCTGGGCGGCAAGCGCGCCGAGGTCGAGGGTGACGGCTGGTTCTACGAGCCGACCCTGTTCGAGTGCGACAGCAACTCGATGAAGATCATGCAGGAAGAAGTCTTCGGCCCCGTGGCGGCGGTGATCCGCTTCAAGACCGAAGAAGAAGCCCTGGCGATCGCCAACGACTCGCAGTTCGGCCTCGCCGCCGGTATCTGGACCCGCGACCTGGGCCGTGCCCACCGCCTGGCGCGCGACGTGCGCTCGGGGATCATCTGGGTCAACACCTACCGTGCGGTCTCGGCCATGGCGCCGATCGGCGGTTTCAAGAACAGCGGCTACGGCCGCGAGAGCGGCATCGACTCGGTGCTCGCCTATACCGAGCTGAAGACGGTGTGGATCAACCTCTCCACCGCGCCCATGCCCGACCCGTTCGTGATGCGTTAACGAGGTAGCACCAAGATGATCGAACCTGGCATCTACAAAGACGTGATGGGCTCCTTCCCGTCCGGCGTCACGGTGGTCACCACCCTGGACGCCGAAGGCGGCATCGTCGGCATCACCGCCAGCGCGTTCAGTGCGCTGTCGATCGACCCGGCGCTGGTGCTGTTCTGCCCCAACTACGCCTCCGACACCTACCCGATCCTGCGTGACAGCAAGCAGTTCGCCATCCATTTGCTGTCCGCCGACCAGACCGCCGAGGCCTATGCCTTCGCCGGCAAGGGCAAGGACAAGGCCAATGGCATCGAGTGGCACCTGAGCGAGCTGGGCAATCCTCTGCTGGCCAAGGCCACGGCAATCATCGAATGTGAACTGTGGCGCGAGTACGACGGCGGTGACCACGCGATCATCGTCGGTCAGGTGAAGAACCTGGTGCTGCCGGCCGAGCCGGTCACGCCGATGGTCTATCACAAGGGCAAGCTCGGCGCGCTGCCGCCGCTGGGTTGAGAACTGAACGGACGGCGTTGGTCTACCCGCGAAGAAACCAACGCCGCTCCCTGTTTCCGGGGGCCGCGCATCCTCCCCCTCACCTTCGGTTGCGGCCCCTTTTTTCCACGCAGGAGCACGGCAATGAGCAACGAGAAGTACGAGAAAGGCCTGAAGATCCGCACCCAGGTGCTGGGCGAGGACTATGTCAACCGCTCGATCCAGAACGCCGACGACTTCACCAAGCCCTTGCAGGAGCTGGTCACCGAGTATTGCTGGGGCCACGTCTGGGGCCGCGACGGCTTGTCGCTCAAAGAGCGCAGCATGATAAACTTGGCCATGATTTCCGCGCTCAACCGGCCCCACGAGCTCAAGCTGCACATTCGCGGCGCCTTGCGAAATGGCCTGAGCCGTGAACAGATACGCGAGATCCTGCTCCAGGTCGGCATTTATTGCGGCGTGCCCGCGGCGGTGGACAGCTTCCGCCTGGCCCGCGAAGCGTTCGCCGAGGCCGATGCGGAGTCAACCCGTTAACAGCGGGCTGTTCGAACCACGCAAGGAGAGCGCCCCAGGTTCGTGGTGCTCCCAGGTTGTGGCCAGGCAGCCTCATTCAGAGCGCAATCGATGAAACGCCAGCCCCTCGACGACAGCTTCAAGGTCAACCGCAACCCCGTTACCCTGCGCGAAATCGTACTCGACAAACTGCGCGGGGCGATCATGAACTTCCACCTGCTGCCCGGCGATCGCCTGGTCGAGCGCGACCTCTGCGACCGCCTTGGTGTCAGCCGCACCTCGGTGCGTGAAGCCCTGCGCCACCTGGAGTCCGAAGGCCTGGTGGAATTCGCCGATGCCAAGGGCCCACGGGTGGCGATCATCACACTAGAAGACGCCCGCGACATCTATGAGCTGCGCTGCGTGCTCGAAGGCCTGATCGTCCAGCTGTTCACCCTCAATGCCAAGGCCAAGGACATCCGCGCCCTGGAGCGCGCCCTGGAGGTCAACCGCGAAGCCCTCGAAGAAGGCGAACTGCAACAGGTGCTCGAATCGGTGCAAGGCTTCTACGACGTGCTCCTGGAAGGCTCCGGCAACCAGGTCGCCGCCCAGCAGCTGCGCCAGTTGCAGGCGCGCATCAGTTACCTGCGCGCCACCTCGGTGTCCCAGCAGAATCGCCGCGGCGCCAGCAACCAGGAAATGGAAAAGATCGTCGAGGCGATCAAGAGCGGCAATCCCCAGCTTGCCCACCAGGCCTCGGTCGACCATGTGCGCGCCGCCGCCAAGGTGGCCCTGGATTACCTGCGCCAGAAGCAGGACGACAACGCCAAGGTCCGTGACATCGTCGAACCCCTGGCCCTCAAAGACCCTCGCATAGGCCGCTGATCATGCCCGCCGCCCCGCGCTACTGCCCGCATTGCACCACGGCGCTTGTCCGGGGCGTTCCCAGTGGCGACACCCACGAGCGCCTGCATTGCACCGGGTGCGGCTACGTCCACTACATCAACCCCAAGATCATCGCCGGGTGCATCATCGAGCGCGACGGCAAGTACCTGTTGTGCCAACGCGCCATCCCGCCACGTCCCGGCACCTGGACCTTGCCGGCGGGCTTCATGGAAGCCGGCGAGACCACCGAGCAGGCGGCGCTGCGCGAGGTATGGGAAGAAAGCGGCGTGCGCGGCGAGATCGTCTCGCCCTATTCGATCTTCAGCGTGCCGAAGATCAGCGAGGTCTACATCATCTTCCGCGCCATCGCCACGGAAGAAACCGGCCAGTATGGCCCCGAGACCCTCGCCTACCGCTTCTTCGAGCCCGACCAGATTCCCTGGGACGAGATCTACTACCCCGCCATCCGGCAGATTCTCGAGCGCTATATCCTGGAACGCCAGGCTGGGGTCTATGGCATCTACATGGGCAACGACGACACCGGCAAGGTGCACTTCATCCGCTGACCGACGTGTCCGGGCAGCTTCAGCGCATCTGCCCGGCAATCAGCCCCAGCGCAATCAAGATCATCACTAGCCCCGACACTCGCCCCACCACCTTGGCCGCCGCCGGCCGGGTGCGCAGCACGGCTTTGGCGCCGTAACCCACCATCAGGTACACCACCAGCGAACTGGCCAAGTGCACCAGGCCCAGCAGCAATATCTGCATCCACACCGGCCAGCTCGATGCCGGGTCGGTGAATTGCGGCAGCAGCGCAACGAACAACAGGAACACCTTGGGGTTCAGGCCACTCACGCAAAACCCTTTCAATGCCCAGCGCGATCCGCTCTCCTGCGCCTGCGACGCACCGGCCTGCGGCACGGAGGGGCTCAGCAGCAGGTTGCCGCCCAGCCACAGCAGGTAGGCGCACCCTGCCAACGTCAGCAATGACAACGCCAGTGGATGCCCGGCGATCAAGCTGCCGACACCCGCCGCAACGATCAACGTCGCCAGGAAATGCCCCGACAGCATCCCTGCCACCGCAGGCATCACCCAACGTCCGCGCATGCCCGCCGAGATGGCGTAGGCCCAGTCCGCGCCAGGAGTGATCACGAACAACATCGATACAGCCCAGAACGCCGTCAACACACTCATTGCCACTTCGAATCTTCCTTCACACGCAGTTGGGTGAAAAAAGATTACGGATTTCATCGGGGAATTTTCTTTCGTATATTCCCGAGACACCTTACAAATATGGAAGATTCTTCCCAATGGACAGAACAGATCGAAAGATTCTTGCCGAGCTGCAAAAAGATGGGCGCCTCTCGGTGACCGAACTGGCCGATCGTGTGGGCCTTAGCCTCTCGCCCTGCCACCGCCGCCTCAAGGCCCTGGAGGAGTCCGGCGCGATCCTGGGCTATCACGCACGCCTGGCGCCCAGCGCGCTGGGCCTGAATTTCGCCGCGCTGGTGTTCGTCACCCTGCGCGAGGTCACCCGACAGCCGGTGGCGGATTTCGAGGCAGCGGTGGCGGCGATCCCGCAGATCGTCGAGGCCCAACGCCTGTTCGGCGACCCGGACTACCTGCTGCATGTGGTCGCTCGCGACTTGCCGGCATTCCAGAAGCTGTACGACGAACAACTCACCAGCATCCCCAATGTGCAGCGGCTGAGCTCCACTTTGGTCATGAAGGAAGTGCTTCCGGATCGGCAACTGCCCATGTAGGTGCGATCAGTCGCCGCGCACCTGGAACATGCGCTCGTCATAGACGAAGTCGAACACCTCCCGCACGCGGATATCGGCCACGACCGGGTGCGAGGGGTTGAGCACCAGATCGCGCTCCAGTTGCAGGACCACCGACGGCACGATCAACCCCAGGTGACTGCGGGCCTCAAGCCAGCGTGTGCCAAAGGCCAGGCTGGGGCTGTCGGTGCATCCCAGACGCTCGGCAGTTCGGCCGGCCCGGACTCGAGGTACAAATTGGGGGGCATCGGGCAGTTCGAAGCAGGTGATCTTCAAGGCAAACTGCGGGCGCCCGGCAGCGTGGACGAAGGTTTCCAAAGTGCAGATCGCCGGTGAAAGGCCCATGTACAGCGCCGGAACATCGACCTGGTACCCCAAGCCTTTGCGCTCGCCGTTTGCTAACCGTTTGTCAGCCTTAGTTTTTTTAACGTTTGTGGGCACATATTTACTAATTTATCGATCCCTTCCCACCCCTCATGATCGCGCTTACAAGAACGCGTCGCCCTTTGCCGGCCCGCACCCGGGCACTTTTCAGCGCCCCCTCCCTGCCTTGGAGTCCGTCATGACCCGTGCAGCTACATCGGCACCTCTCATAGAAAAACACACGATCGGATACGTGCCCCCGCAAGACCGCCATGGAAAGGTAAGGGATTTGTTCACCCTCTGGTTCGGGGGCAACATCGCCCCCCTGCCGATTGTCACCGGCGCCTTGGGCGTGCAATTGTTCCACCTCAACCTGATATGGGGCATCGTTGCCATCCTGGTCGGCCATTTGGTCGGCGGTGTGTTGATGGCGCTGCACTCGGCCCAGGGTCCACAAATGGGCATCCCGCAGATGATCCAGAGCCGCGCCCAGTTCGGCTCGCTCGGCGCACTGCTGGTGGTGGTGATCGCCGGGGTCATGTACATCGGCTTCTTCGCCTCCAACATCGTGCTGGCCGGCAAGTCGCTGCATGGCGTGGTCGAGACCGTGCCGGTCCCGGTGGGCATCGTCATCGGCGCGCTGGGCTCAGGCATCATCGGCATCATCGGCTACCGCTTCATCCATGTGCTCAACCGCATCGGCACCTGGGTGCTGGGCATCGGCATCGTGGTGGGCTTTGGCTACATCTTCACCCACGTGCAAAGCGATGACTTCCTGACCCGCGGCAGCTTCAACATCTCCGGCTGGCTGGCCACCGTGTCGCTGGCAGCACTGTGGCAGATCGCCTTCGCCCCGTATGTGTCCGACTACTCGCGCTACCTGCCGGCCGACGTGAAGGTGTCGTCGACCTTCTGGACCACCTACCTGGGCTCGGCCCTGGGCTCGAGCCTGTCGTTCGTGTTCGGTGCTGTGGCGGTACTGGCGATCCCGGCGGGCATGGACACCATGGATGCCGTCAAGCTCGCCACCGGTGCCATCGGCCCGCTGATGCTGGTGCTGTTCCTGCTCAGCGTGATCAGCCACAACGCCCTTAACCTGTATGGCGCGGTGCTGTCGATCATCACCTTGGTACAGACCTTCGCCTACCGCTGGATCCCCACTGCCAAGAGCCGCGCGGTGCTGTCGCTGGTCGTGCTGGCGGCGTGCTGCGTGGTGGCGGTGTTCGCCTCGGCGGACTTCATCGGCCACTTCGTCGACATGGTCTTGGTGCTGTTGGTCGTACTGGTGCCCTGGACCGCGATCAACCTGATCGACTTCTACGTCATTCACCAAGGCGACTATGACATCCAGTCGATCTTCAAGGTCGACGGGGGCATCTACGGGCGCTACAACCCTCAGGCATTGATCGCCTACGCGGTGGGTATCGCAGTGCAGATCCCATTCATGAACACCCCGCTGTACGTGGGCCCGGTGTCCGCCCACATCGATGGCGCCGACCTGTCATGGCTGGTGGGCCTGCTGGTCACCTCGCCGCTGTACTGGTGGCTGGCGACCCGCGACAGCGCCTACCGCCGCCGGCAAATGAGCGCCAAGCTCGCCGCGGGAGTCTGACGATACCGCGTGACTTGAAACGCACAAGCCCCGCTCTGGCTGGGCTTGTTCTGCCTGGGGTTTGCGATATCCCCTATAGGGCGACTTGATTCAGCTGATACCCATCAAAGCCACTCATCGCCAGCATGCCTGCTCCTCGGACAAGGAGTTCCCCATGCAAAAACTTCCACTGGTCAAGTTCATCGCCCCTCGCATCAACCGCAAGCTCGTCACCACCGTCACCCTCCCGGTACTCGCCCTTGGCGGCCTGGCTGTGCTGTTCAACAGCGTGTTCTTCTACAACGAAGCGGGTCAAATGACCCATGTGCGCACGATCTTCGGCGAAGAGAAAGTGGTCGAGGACGTGGGCTATGCCACCAAGTGGTTCGGACGCAGCACGGTCTGGCGCCGCACCATCGGGGTCCAGTCCGCGCTGCAGGCGGACATCCAGGACGACAGGCGTAGCGGGCAGCCTTCGATCGTCCTGCCAAACCTGCCCATCGTGTTCCTGGGCAACGTCGATGCAAAGGCCGAGTTCAGCACGCAGTTTCGCCTGCCGTCGGGCGAAGCCTTCCTCAAGATCGCCCAGGAATACCGAACGCCAGACAACTTCCTGCAACGCGCCTTGCTGCCCGCGGTCAAGGAAACCCTCCAGGCCACGGCCTCGTTGATGAGCGCAGACGATTACTACGCGGGTAACCGCAGCCACTTCGGCGCCGAGTTCGAAAACCAGTTACGCAACGGCCTGTACCTCACCAGCCGCAAGGAAGTGCGTATCAAGCGCGACACCTTGCCGGCACAGACCGCCATCCTGCAGGCCGGCACCGACCAGGGCAGCTTCGGCGACAACACCGCCACCCGCTTCATCATCGAGAAGAAACTCGACAAACACGGCCAGGAGCTACGCAAGCAGCAGCAATTTCGCCTGTACGGCGTAGAAGTCGTCGACGCGCGGGTCACCCACATCGACCCCAATCCCCAGTACCAGCAACGGATGGTCCGGGTGCAACAGGCCTTGGCGGAACTGGCGGTAGCCCGGCAGAACCGCCTCAAGGAAGAGGAAGAAAAGGAGCTGGTGTCCGCCCGGGGAGCCAAGGATGTCGAGGCCAAGCGCCAGGAAAGCCTACGCCAGCAGATCGAACGCACGACCGAGGCCGAGACGGAAAAACAGCTCACACTGATCAACGCCGAGCGGGAAAAGCGGCGCGCCGAGATCGACAAGCAGACAGCCGAACTGTTACGCGACAAGGCCCGGGTCAATGCCGAGGCAACCAAGATCACCGCCGACGCCGAAGCCTACGCCCGCGAGGCATCCCTGAAAGCCGACGGCGCCCTGCAGAACAAGCTCGATGCGCTGGTGCAGATCAACAAGGCCTGGGCCGATGCAGCCGCCCGGGCCTCCGTGCCCACTGTGATGATGGGCGGCACGGAAGCGGGCATCGGTCGCCAGGATGAAATGAGCAAGCTCATGAGTGTACTGGCCACCAAGGCGGCCAAGGACCTCGCAATCGACCTCAAGACGCCCTGAGCCCAGCACTCGTTGCGCCCTGCAGCGTCAGGGCGCAATGCCCTCGACGATGATCACCTCGGCCTTCGCCACCCCCTGCCGATGTCGGCACGCCTCCTGGTACGCCTCGGACCGGTAACACGCCAATGCCTGTTCGTATGAATCGAACTCGATCACCACGCTACGCTGTGGAGTGGGCCGTCCTTCCATCGCCTCGCTGCGCCCGCCACGGGCCAGCAGGCGTCCGCCAAACGCGGCGAAGGCCGCTGGGGCGCGTTGGGTGTATTGCTGGTACTGCTCAGGGTCGGTGACATCCACGTGGGCAATCCAGTAGGCCTTCATCCATCGCTCTCCTGTAAACGGTTATTTGTGTATGATGGTATACCATAAAAACCACCCTACCACAGTGAGTGTGCAGCATGGCTTTCAACAGCATCGAAGAACTGCTCGAGGACTACCGCCAGGGCAAGATGGTCCTGCTGGTGGACGACGAGGACCGTGAAAACGAAGGCGACCTGCTGATCGCCGCCGAGCGCTGTGACGCCCAGGCCATCAACTTCATGGCCCGCGAGGCGCGTGGGCTGATCTGCCTGACCCTGACCGACGAGCACTGCCAACACCTGGGCCTGGAGCAGATGGTGCCGGCCAACGGCAGTGTGTTCAGCACAGCGTTCACCGTCTCCATCGAAGCCGCCACCGGCGTCACCACAGGCATCTCAGCTGCCGACCGGGCCCGCACCGTCGCCGCCGCCATGGCGCCCGACGCACGCCCTGAGGACCTCGTCCAACCAGGGCATATCTTCCCTTTGCGCGCCCGCGAAGGCGGCGTGCTGACCCGCGCCGGGCACACCGAAGCTGGCTGCGACCTGGCGCGCCTGGCCGGGTTCACCCCCGCCTCGGTGATCGTCGAGGTGCTCAACGATGACGGCACCATGGCGCGCCGCCCGGATCTGGAGGTGTTCGCCGAACGCCACGGCATCAAGATCGGCACCATCGCCGACCTGATCCACTACCGGCTGAGCAACGAGCAGACCATCAAGCGCATCGGCGAGCGCGAGCTGCCCACCGTGCACGGCACCTTCCGCCTGGTGACCTACGAGGATCGCATCGACGGTGGCGTGCACATGGCCATGGTGATGGGTGATATCCACCGGGAACAGCCGACCCTGGTACGGGTGCATGTGATCGATCCGTTGCGCGATCTGGTCGGCGCCGAATACGCAGGCCCCGCCAACTGGACCTTGTGGGCGGCCTTGCAAAAGGTCGCCACCGAAGGCACCGGCGTGGTGGTGATCCTGGCCAACCACGAGTCCTCCCAGGCCCTGCTCGAACGCGTGCCGCAGCTGACCCAGCCGATCAAGCCGTTCCAACGGGGTCAGTCGAAGGTGTACTCCGAAGTCGGCACGGGCGCCCAGATTCTCCAGGACCTGGGCGTCGGCAAACTGCGCCACCTGGGGCCGCCGCTCAAATACGCAGGCCTGGCCGGGTACGAGCTGGAAGTGGTGCAGAGCATTCCGTTCGAGCCCGCCGAGTTCAACTGAGCCGACACCAGTGGCAGCCACTGTCTTGCTCTGCGGTGTGTTCTTCGCGGGTAAACCCGCTCCCACAGGCACCGTAGACCATGTGGGAGCGAGTGCCCCCTGCATTCGCGGTGAACCCACAACCCACTCAGCGAAACGCCGCGCCGTCCCTCTGGAGGACGGCGCGGCGTTTCGCTGAGTGGGCTGGCGTTTTTAGTGATGGCCGGTCGCCTTCGACCTCTTGCGAAAAGTTTGGAATACCATAATATGATATCCCGTAGACCTTAGATTTCCGGCCGCACCTACACTTCAAAGAACGGCCACGCGACATCGTTGGAAAGCTGCTCCCCGAATACATGGCGGGCGACAGGAAGCCCGCTCAAATAACAAAAGCAATGAGGGCGTTAACCATGCTGTTGAGCAAACGAGTCACCGCAGTGCTGTCCGCCAGCCTGCTCTCCCTGGCCTGCCAGGCCACCCTGGCCGCTGACAGCATGAGCTTCGTCAGCTGGGGCGGCACCACCCAGGACGCCCAGAAACAGGCATGGGCCGAACCCTTCAGCGAAAGCAGCAAGATCAAGGTCGTGCAGGACGGCCCCACCGACTACGGCAAGCTCAAGGCCATGGTCGAGAGCGGCAACGTGCAGTGGGACGTGGTCGATGTCGAAGCCGATTTCGCCCTGCGCGCCGCCAGCGAAGGCCTGCTCGAGCCTTTGGACTTCACCACCATCCAGCGCGACCGCATCGACCCGCGCTTCGTCTCCGACCATGGTGTGGGCTCGTTCTTCTTCTCCTTCGTGCTCGGCTACAACGAAGGCAAGCTCGGCGCCAACAAGCCGGTGGACTGGTCGGCCCTGTTCGACACCAAGACCTACCCCGGCAAGCGCGCCCTGTACAAGTGGCCAAGCCCCGGCGTGCTGGAGCTGGCCCTGCTGGCTGACGGCGTACCGGCCGACAAGCTCTACCCCCTGGACCTGGACCGCGCCTTCAAGAAGCTCGACACCATCAAGAAAGACATCGTCTGGTGGGGCGGTGGCGCTCAGTCCCAGCAACTGCTGGCCTCCGGTGAAGCCTCGCTCGGGCAGTTC
Organism: Pseudomonas sp. PKS; assembly: GCF_051913525.1. Lineage (NCBI taxonomy): Bacteria > Pseudomonadati > Pseudomonadota > Gammaproteobacteria > Pseudomonadales > Pseudomonadaceae > Pseudomonas > Pseudomonas sp. PKS. The sequence goes on from NZ_JBEGDO010000016.1 coordinate 80,201, forward strand.
TGGAACGGTCGGGTCTACGCCTTGCAGCAGGACGGTGCGCCGGTGGGCGTGAGCTGGAAGCAGAACCTGGTCATGGCCGATTTCCTGGTCATCCCCAAGGGCGCCAAGAACAAGGACGCGGCCATGAAATTCCTGGCCAACGCCAGCAGCGCCAAGGGGCAAGCGGACTTTGCCAACCTCACCGCCTACGCCCCGGTCAACCTCGACAGCATCGCCCAACTCAAGCCGGAGCTGGCACCGAACCTGCCGACTGCCTATGCCCAGGACCAGGTGACCCTGGACTTCGCCTACTGGGCGAAGAACGGCCAGGCCATCGCGGCCCGCTGGAATGAGTGGCTGGTCAAATGAAAGTCGCCATCAACGCCTTGCACAACGCCCAAGGTGCCCCTAGCGGCACCGGCGCCCCGGGAGCGGCCGTGCGCCGCCCTCCCCTGAGCGAGCGCTGGCGGGGCAGCCGCAACCTGCTGCCGGCCTTGCTGTTCCTGGGCCTGTTCTTCTTCGCCCCGCTGATCGGCCTGTTGCTGCGTGGGGTGCTGGAGCCCGTACCGGGGCTGGGCAACTATGAACAGTTGTTCGCCAACTCAGCCTATGCGCGGGTGCTGTTCAACACCTTCTCGGTGGCGGGCCTGGTGACCCTGATCAGCGTGCTGCTGGGCTTCCCGCTGGCCTGGGCGATCACCTTGGTGCCGCGCGGCTGGGGCCGCTGGTTGCTGAACATCGTGCTGTTGTCGATGTGGACCAGCCTGCTGGCCCGCACCTACTCCTGGCTGGTACTGCTGCAGGCCTCGGGGGTGATCAACAAGGTGCTGATGGCGCTGGGCATCATCGATGCACCGCTGGAGATGGTGCACAACCTCACGGGCGTGGTGATCGGCATGAGCTACATCATGATCCCGTTCATCGTGCTGCCGCTGCAGGCGACCATGCAGGCCATCGACCCGATGGTCCTGCAGGCCGGCTCGATCTGCGGCGCCAGCCCCTGGACCAACTTCTGGAGGGTGTTCATTCCGCTGTGCCGCTCGGGGCTGTTCTCCGGGGCGCTGATGGTGTTCGTCATGTCGCTCGGTTACTACGTGACCCCCGCCCTGCTCGGCGGCGCGCAGAACATGATGCTGCCTGAATTCATCGTCCAGCAGGTGCAATCGTTCCTCAACTGGGGCCTGGCCAGCGCCGCCGCCGCGTTGCTGGTGCTGATCACCCTGGTGCTCTTCTACTTCTACCTGAAGCTGCAGCCGGAATCCCCGGTCGGCAACGCGAGGTAAACCGCCATGCTCCTGACTCCCAACGCCATGGGCCGGCCGCTGCGCACGGGCCTGTACCTGACCACCGGGGTGATCGCGGCCTTCCTGCTGCTGCCGATCCTGTTCATCGTGCTGCTGTCGTTCGGCTCGTCCCAGTGGCTGGTGTTCCCCCCACCCGGCTGGACCTTGAAGTGGTACGGCCAGTTCTTCTCCAACCCCGAGTGGATGGACGCGGCCCTGGCCAGCCTCAAGGTGGCCGTGCTCACCACGATCTGCGCCGTACTGCTGGGCCTGCCCACGGCCTTTGCCTTGGTGCGCGGACGCTTCCCAGGCCGCGAACTGCTGTATGGCCTGTTCACCCTGCCGATGATCGTACCGCTGGTGATCATCGCCGTGGCGGTGTACGCGCTGTTTCTCAAGCTCGGCTACACCGGCACGCTGTTCTCCTTCGTGGTCAGCCACGTCATCGTCGCGCTGCCCTTCACCATCATCTCGATCATCAACTCGCTCAAGCTGTTCGACCAGTCGATCGAGGACGCCGCGGTGATCTGCGGCGCCTCGCGCTTGCAGGCAATCTTCAAGGTGACCTTCCCAGCGATCCGCCCGGGGATGATCGCCGGTGGCCTGTTCGCCTTTTTGGTCTCGTGGGACGAGGTGGTGCTCAGCGTGATGATGGCCAGCCCAACCCTGCAGACCCTGCCTGTGAAGATGTGGACCACCCTGCGCCAGGACCTGACCCCGGTGATCGCCGTCGCCTCGACGCTGCTGATCGGCCTGTCGGTCCTGGTCATGGTCATCGCCGCCGCCCTGCGCCGGCGCAACGAAGTCAGCGCCTGAGCGCCCGGAGACAACAACAATGAGTGCAGTGATGAAAGATGCCGCGCCCGCCAAGACCCTGGTCAGCCTGCGCAACCTGAACAAGCACTACGGCGACTTCGCCGCGGTGGACAACATCAACCTGGAAATCCAGGACGGCGAGTTCCTGACCTTCCTCGGCTCCAGCGGCTCGGGCAAGTCCACCACCCTGTCCATGCTGGCGGGCTTCGAGACCCCCAGCAGCGGCGAGATCCTGGTGGACGGCCAATCGCTGGTGAAGGTGCCGCCGCACAAGCGTGACATCGGCATGGTGTTCCAGCGCTACTCGCTGTTCCCGCACCTGTCGGTGCGCGACAACATCGCCTTCCCCCTGGCGATCCGCAAGCAGAGCGCGGCCGAGACCGCCAAGCGGGTCGACGCCATGCTCAAGCTGGTGCAGCTGGAAAAGTTCGCCCACCGCCGCCCCGCCCAGCTCTCCGGTGGTCAGCAGCAACGCGTGGCCATTGCCCGAGCGCTGGTGTACGAACCGCGTATCCTGCTGATGGACGAACCCCTCGGCGCGCTGGACAAGAAGCTGCGCGAAGACCTGCAGGACGAATTGCGCCAGTTGCACCGCCGCCTGGGGATCACCATCGTCTACGTCACCCACGACCAGGAAGAAGCCATGCGCCTGTCCCAGCGCATCGCGATCTTCAGCCACGGCAAGATCGTCGGCCTGGGCACGGGTTATGACCTGTACCAGAACCCGCCGAATGCCTTCGTGGCATCGTTTTTGGGCAACTCCAACTTCCTGCGGGTCAAGGCCAGCAGCCATGGCGCGGCCGCATTCGAAGGGCAGTCCTTGGCGATCCGCCTGACCACGGGCCTGAATGCCGGGCAGGATGCGCTGATCATGGTGCGCCCGGAAAAAGCCTTGGCCTTGAGCGCCGAGCAGGCGGCCCGCGAGCCATTGCCCGCCGGCTGGAACGAAGTGACCGCCAAGGTGGGCGAGGTGTTGTTCCTCGGCGAGAGCCAGACCTGCCACGTGGTGACTGCCGGCGGCACCGAAATGACCGTCAAGGCACTCTCGGCAGCCGGCATGCCGATGCAGCCCGCAGACACCGTGAAGGTCCGCTGGGCAGTGGCCGATGCCTGCATCTACACCGAATGGGCCGAGAGTGACCTGAGCAAAGCCGCCGGAGCGCATTGAGCAGGGTCAGGCGCAGAGCGTACTGGCCCTTTCATGGCTAAACCCGCTCCCACAGGCTCTGCGGTGCTCTCAATGACACCGCTGTCCCTGTGGGAGCGGGTTTACCCGCGAACGGAACAACGCGGAACATCAAGGTTCACACAGGCAGCTGATACCGCTCTGCGAAGTACTGCCGAAAGAACTCCACCGCCACCCGCACCTTGGCCGACCCGGCCAGGGGCGTGGTGTACACCGCCCAGATGTCCGCCGCCTGCTGATAGTCCTCCAGCACCTGCACCAGTCGCCCGTCGGCGAGGTTGTCGTGCACATCCCACCACGAGCGCAACAGGATGCCTCGCCCATCCAGGCACCATTGGTGCGCCACCTCGCCATGGTTGCTGGACAACGGGCCGGTCACCCGCACGTTTTCCTCGCCGCCTGGCCCCTCCAGGTGCCACACACCAAAGGGATGGTCACGCTCCTTGATCACCAGGCAGTCATGGCTGGCCAGATCCGCCAGGCTCTTGGGCGTGCCCCTGCGCGCCAGGTATTCAGGTGCCGCGCACAGCACCCGACGGTTACGCGCCAGGAGCTTGGCGATCAGGTTCGGCGCGATGACGTTGCCCACGCGAATGTCCAGGTCCACCCCCTCGGCAATCAGGTCGACCAGCCGGTCGTGTACGTCCAGGCGGATGTCCAGCTTCGGGTAGCGCGCCGCCAACTCCGACAGCGCAGGCGCCACGAAACGTCGGCCCAGCCCCAGGCTGCTGGCGATGCGCAACTGCCCGGCCGGCTCGCGCTGGCCGGCATTGAGGTCATCATCCATGCGCTGAAGCGCCTCGAAGATCTGCTGCGCCCACTGGTACACCCGCTCGCCCTCCTCGCTCACCGTCACCCGCCGAGTGGTGCGGTGCAGCAGGCGCACACCGAGATTCTCCTCGAGCAGGCGGATGCGCTTGCTGATGAAGGCAGCCGACATGCCGCGCTCGTCGGCCACGGCGGCGAAGCTGGCACGACGCGCCACCTGCAGGAAGATATCGAGGTCGTCGAGGTTAGGCAGATTATTCACGATTCGTGCACCAAGAATTGATGATTCACCGGATTATCTCCGGTTCGCGTCCTTATAGCATGACCAGCATCCGTTACCCAGAACAGCGAGTGCGCCCCCATGAGCAAGACCTTCAAAATCGCCGCCATCCCCGGTGACGGCATCGGCAACGAAGTCCTCCCCGAAGGCATCCGCGTGGTCGAAGCCGCCGCGCGCAAGCACGGCCTGAACCTTGAGATCGAATTCTTCGAGTGGGCCAGCTGCGACTACTACCTGGCTCACGGCAAGATGATGCCCGACGACTGGTTCGAACAGCTCAAGGGCTTCGACGCCCTGTACTTCGGTGCTGTCGGCTGGCCCGACAAAGTCCCGGATCACATTTCCCTGTGGGGCTCGCTGCTCAAGTTCCGCCGCGACTTCGACCAATACGTGAACATCCGCCCGGTTCGCCTGTTCCCTGGCGTGCCCTGCCCGCTGGCCAACAAGCAACCTGGTGACATCGACTTCGTGGTGATCCGCGAAAACACCGAAGGCGAGTACTCCTCCCTGGGCGGGCGCATGTTCGAGAACACCGAGAACGAGTTCGTGCTGCAGGAGTCGGTGTTCACCCGCCGTGGTGTGGACCGCATCCTCAAGTACGCGTTCGACGTGGCCCAGACCCGCGAGCGCAAGCACGTCACCTCCGCGACCAAGTCCAACGGCATGGCCGTGAGCATGCCTTACTGGGACGAGCGCACTGCCGCCATGGCATCCAACTACCCAGAGATCAGCTGGGACAAGCAGCACATCGACATCCTCTGCGCCCGCTTCGTGCTGCAGCCGGAGCGCTTCGACGTGGTGGTGGCGTCCAACCTGTTCGGCGACATCCTCTCGGATCTGGGCCCGGCCTGCGCGGGCACCATCGGCATCGCACCGTCGGCCAACCTCAACCCGGAACGCAAGTTCCCGTCGCTGTTCGAACCGGTCCACGGCTCGGCGCCGGACATCTACGGCAAGAACATCGCCAACCCGATCGCCATGATCTGGTCCGGCGCGCTGATGCTCGAGTTCCTCGGCAAGGACAATGACGACGCCCGCTACCAGGCCGCCCACGACGACATCCTCAAGGCCATCGAGACGGTCATCGCCAACGGTGACACCACCCGCGACATGGGCGGCAACCGCTCGACCCAGGAAGTCGGCAAGGCCATCGCCGAGCTGCTGGGCGCCTGATTCGGCGGCGTCTATTTGCGGATAACCCCGTTCCCCCAGGCCACGTCACTCTGGAGGAGCGGGTTTACCCGCGAAATAGGCGCCACCAACCATCAGATTGTCTGACGATCCTATTGCAGTTCTGCCCCATTTCAATGCACACTTCGTTAACCAAAAGATATGCGTAAACTTTAGGTTAACAGTCGAGGAAAAAAGCTCTATCTGACATGGACTTCCCAAGCGCTTAGCATTCCAAACGCTCCAGGAGACAATTGATGTCCCACAACAATAAAAAGATTGATGTGTTCCTGATTACCGTGAGCCTGATCGCCGTACTGCTCACTGTCATCGGCCTTGCTGTCTACCCCGCGCAAGCGGAAAGCATGGCCAACCACCTGTTCGAACTGTCCACCCGTACCTTCGGCACCAGCGTCCAGGTGCTGGTGTTCGGCAGCTCCCTGGCCGTGCTGTACCTTGCCTTCAGCAAGTACGGCAACATCCGCCTGGGCGCTGGCAAACCGGAATACTCCACTGCGACATGGGTCTTCATGTTCATCTGCGCCGGCATGGGTTCCTCGACCCTGTACTGGGGCGTGATGGAATGGGCCTACTACTACCAGACCCCCGGTCTTAACATCGCCCCGATGTCGGCCCAGGCCTTGGAGTACAGCGTCAGCTACTCGTTCTTCCACTGGGGTATCAGCGCCTGGTCGATCTACGCCCTGGCCTCGCTGGCCATGGCCTACCACTTCCACGTGCGCAAGAAGAGCGGCTTGAACCTGGCCTCGATCATCGAAGCGGTGACCGGCTTCAAGGCCACCGGCCCTGTGGGACGCACCGTCGACCTGATCTTCCTGCTGACCATGATGGGCGCACTGACCGTTTCCCTGGCCTTGACCGCCTCGACCCTGACCCGCGGCCTGTCGGACCTGGCCGGCACTCCCAACACCTTCACCGTGCAACTGATGGTGATCGGTGCGGTAGCGTTGTTGTTCTCGCTCAGCTCCTACATCGGCATCGACGGTGGCCTGCAGCGCCTGTCGAAGATGGTCTGCATCGGCGCCTTGTTGTTCGCCGTGGTCGTGCTGCTGGTCGGTCCGACCCAGTTCACCGTCAACAACACTGCCAACGCCATCGGCCTGATGATCCAGCACTACGTGCACATGAGCCTGTTCACCGACCCTGCCGGTGATGGCGCATTCACCCGCAACTGGACCGTGTTCTATTGGTTGTGGTGGGTGTCCTACGCCCCAGGCGTTGCCATGTTCGTCGCCCGTGTCTCGCGCGGCCGTCAGATCAAGGAAGTGGTGTTCGCCCTGCTGCTGGGCGGCAGCTTCGGTTGCTGGTTCTTCTTCGGCGCCCTGGAAAGCTACAGCATGCACCAGTTCATCAACGGCCAGATCGACGTGCCTAAGCTGCTGAGCAGCGTCGGTGGCGAAGCCGCGGTGACCGACCTGTTGCTGGCCCTGCCATGGGGCACCCTGTTCCTGGCGGTGTACCTGTTCATCATGGCGGTGTTCTGCGCCTCGCACATGGATGCAGCGGCCTACGCCGTGGCCGCCACCAGCACCCGCAACCTGCGCGAAGGCGAGGACCCGACCCCGACCCTGCGTCTGTTCTGGTGCATCGTGTTGACCCTGGTGCCGCTGGCCATGCTGTTCGCCAAGGCCTCGCTGTCGACCATGAAGACCGCTGTGGTCCTCACCGCGATCCCCTTCATGGTGATCCTGCTGGTGAAGATCTACGGCTTCTTCAAATGGCTCGCCGCCGACTACGGCCAGGTTCCGGCCTACCGTATCGAGGAAGAAGCCGCACGCCTTGCCGGCGAAGAGCCGGAGCACCAAGTACCGCGCAGCGCCGCTGCCCTGCATTGATCGTATGACCCAGGGCATCGCCAGTCTCCTGTAGGCGCTGGCGAAGCCTGCGATGGGCTGCACAGCAGCCCTAAAGCGTCCGGCCAAATTTTTTTGCCCGACTTGTTAACCATTAGATACGCGTTAACCAACAAGTAAAAACCGAGAAAGAGCCATGAACGATTTCAAACGCCTGCCCGCCAATTTCTGCGCCAACCCTGAAGAGGCCTTCACCCTTCCGGCCAACTTCTACACCCAGGCCGCCGTGTTCGAGCATGAGAAAGAAGCGATCTTCGCCAAAAGCTGGATCTGTGTCGGTCACCGCAGCGAAGTCGCTGAAAAGAATGCCTACATTACCCGCCAGGTGATCGGCGAGAGCATCATCGTCGTGCGTGGCCGCGACGACGTGCTGCGTGCCTTCTACAACGTCTGCCCGCACCGTGGCCACCAACTGCTCGAAGGCAGCGGCAAGGCCAAGAACGTCATCACCTGCCCGTATCACGCCTGGACCTTCAAGCTCGACGGCGAGCTGGCCCACGCCCGCAACTGCGAGAACGTGGTCAACTTCGACAAGGAAAATTCCACCCTGGTGCAGCTGCGCGTCGAAGAGTACGCAGGCTTCATCTTCATCAACATGGACATGGAGGCCGGCAGCGTCGAAGACCAACTGCCTGGCCTGCAAAAGCGCATGCGCGAAGCCTGCGCCGTGATCGACGACCTGCACCTGGCCGCGCGTTTTGTCAGCGACACCCCGGCCAACTGGAAGTCGATCGTCGACAACTACCTGGAGTGCTACCACTGCGCCCCGGCCCACCCAGGTTTCTCCGACTCCGTGGACGTCGGCCAGTACAACCACAGCCTGCACGGCAACTGGACCCTGCAGTACGGCCTGGCCAAGCCCTCGGAGCAGTCGTTCAAGTTCGACGAAACCGTCAAGGACCCCTCCTTCGCCGGCTTCTGGGCGTGGCCGTGCACCATGTTCAACGTGCCGCCAGGAGCCAACTTCATGACCGTGATCTATGAGTTCCCGGTCGATGCCGAGACCACCCTGCAGCACTACGACATCTACTTCCTGAACAAGGACTTGACCGAAGAGCAGCTCAAGCTGATCGACTGGTACCGCGAAGTGTTCCGTCCAGAAGACCTGCGCCTGGTCGAAAGCGTGCAGAAAGGCCTCAAATCCCGTGGTTATCGCGGCCAAGGCCGGATCATGGTCGACCAGCAGCGCAGCGGCGTGAGCGAGCATGGCATCGCCCACTTCCACAACCTGATTGCCGTCGCCCATCTGGACTGATGCACCCGGCCGCCGGCTTCTGGGTCGGCGGCCTTCGGAGAGCCTTGCGTGAAACTTCAAGACAACAAGCTGTTCCGCCAGCAGGCCTACATCGACGGCCGTTGGTGCGATGCCGAGACTCGGCAGACCCTGGCGGTCAACGACCCGGCCAGCGGCGAGCTGCTCGGCCATGTGCCGCTGATGGGCGGCGCCGAAGCCGTGCGCGCCATCGAAGCCGCCGAAGCGGCCCTGGCCGACTGGCGCGGCCGTACCGCCAAAGAGCGGGCGAGCATTTTGCGCCGTTGGTTCGAACTGCTGCTCGAACACGAGCAGGACCTGGCCCAACTGATGACCCGCGAACAGGGCAAACCCCTGCACGAAGCCCTGGGCGAGATCCGCTACGCCGCCTCCTTCGTCGAGTGGTTCGCCGAAGAAGGCAAACGCGTCTATGGCGACGTGATCCCGAGCCCGGCCAACGACAAGCGCCTGCTGGTGATCAAGCAGGGCATCGGCGTGTGCACCGCGATCACCCCGTGGAACTTCCCGGCTGCGATGATCACCCGCAAGGTCGCCCCAGCCCTGGCCGCCGGCTGCACCATCGTGGTCAAGCCCGCCAACGAGACCCCCTTCAGCGCCTTGGCCCTGGTCGAGCTGGCCGAACGCGCCGGCATCCCTGCTGGGGTGTTCAGCGTGGTCACCGGTGATGCCCCGGCCATCGGCGCTCAGTTCACCGGCCACCCGAGCGTGCGCAAGCTGAGCTTCACCGGCTCCACACCAGTGGGTCGCCTGCTCATGGGCCAGTGCGCCGAAACCATCAAGAAGGTCAGCCTGGAACTCGGTGGCAATGCCCCGTTCATCGTCTTCGATGACGCCGACATCGACGCGGCTGTCGAGGGCGCGCTGATCGCCAAGTACCGCAACGCCGGGCAAACCTGCGTGTGCGTCAACCGCTTCTATGTGCACGACAGCGTCTATGAGCGCTTCGCCCAACGTTTCGTCGAGCGTGTGCGCGCCCTGGCAGTCGGACCTGGCAACACCGAAGGCACACAGGTCGGCCCGCTGATCAGCGACAAGGCCGTGACCAAGGTGCGCAGCCTGATCGACGACGCCACCAGCAAAGGCGCCAGCGTGCTGCTGGGCGGCAAGGCCCACGCACTGGGCGGGCAGTTCTTCGAGCCTACCGTGCTCGCCGACATCGCCCCGGGCATGGAGCTGCTGCAGGAAGAAATCTTCGGGCCGGTGGCCGCGCTGGTGCGCTTCACCACCGACGAGGAAGTGATCGAGCTGGCCAACGCCACCCAGTACGGCCTGGCGGCGTACTTCTACAGCCGTGACCTGCCCCGCGTGTTCCGCGTGGCCGAGCGCCTGGAGTACGGCATGGTCGGCATCAATACCGGGCTGATCTCCAACGAGGTCGCGCCGTTCGGGGGCGTCAAGCAATCGGGCCTGGGCCGCGAAGGCTCCAAGTACGGCATCGAGGATTATCTGGAAATCAAGTACCTGTGCCTCGCCGTTTGAGCGAGCCAGTATCTGTGTCACGCGGCAGGGCCTGCCGCGTGATGTGCAAGTCGAGGTGACCCATGGCCAAGCAATACGAAATGTTCAAGGTGCGTGTCACCGACGTGGAACAGGCCACGCCGCTGATCAAGCGCTTCACCCTGGCCCGCGAAGACGGCGCCACCCTGCCCGCCTTCAGCGGCGGCAGTCACGTCATCGTGCAGATGCAGTCGGCCTGTGGCAGCCAGTTCAGCAATGCCTACTCGCTGATGAGCGACCCGCGTGACCTGTCCAGCTACCAGATTGGTGTGCGCCTGGAAGAGCAGTCCAAGGGCGGCTCGGCGTTCATGCACAACCACGTCCAGGTGGGCACCGAGCTGACCATCTCCACCCCCAACAACCTGTTCGCCCTGGACCCCACGGCCGGCCGCCACGTGCTGATCGCAGGGGGCATCGGCATTACCCCGTTCCTGGCGCAACTGCATGAGCTCGAAGGCGGCGATACCCCCTACGAGCTGCACTACGCCTTCCGCGCCCCGGAGCACGGTGCCTTCCAGAATGACCTGGAAAACAGCCCGCACGCCCAAAGCACCCGCTTCTACATCGACAGCCTGGACCGCAAGCTGGACCTGGCCGACTTGTGCGCGGGCCTGGCCGACGACGCGCACCTCTATGTCTGTGGTCCCAAGCCGCTGATCGACGCCGTCATCGCCACTGCCGCCGCTGCGGGCATCGATGCCTCGCGCGTGCACTGGGAGCAGTTCGCCGCTGCAGCGCCCGCCGCCGGCGCTGCATTCACCGTGGTGCTGGCCAAGTCCGGGACCGAGCTGCAAGTCGAGGAAGGCATGACCATCCTCCAGGCCATCGAGAAGTCCAAGGCTGCCAAGGTCGAGTGCCTGTGCCGCGAAGGCGTGTGCGGCACCTGCGAAACTGCGATTCTCGAGGGCGAAGCCGAGCATTTCGACCAGTACCTGAGCGACGAGGAAAAAGCCTCGCAGCAAACCATGATGCTCTGTGTCTCGCGCGCCCGCAGCGCGCGCCTGGTGCTCGACCTGTAACAGTCACAGTGGTCTAGGCTGGTCTCTTGACGACAAGAACAAGAGACCTAAGCCCATGCTGCTGTCATCCCAAGGCTCGACCGCCCTCCCACGGGGGGCGTGAAGCCGAGCCATGAGTATTCTCTACGACGAACACCTGGACGGCCCCCAGCCCACCGTGGACAAGGCTGCCTTGTTGGCAGCCCTGCACGACGCCCTGCCGGATCTTCAGATCCTCCACCACGCCGAAGACCTCAAACCCTACGAATGCGATGGCCTCTCGGTCTACCGCAGCATGCCGTTGCTGGTGGCATTGCCCGAGCGCCTCGACCAGGTCCAGGCCTTGCTGCGCCTGTGCCATCAACGCGGCGTGCCAGTGGTGGCGCGCGGCGCGGGCACAGGCCTTTCCGGCGGCGCCCTGCCCCTGGCCCAGGGCATCCTGCTGGTGATGGCGCGCTTCAACCGCATCCTGGAGGTCAACCCACAAGGGCGCTATGCCAGGGTCCAGCCCGGCGTGCGCAACCTGGCGATCTCCCAGGCAGCAGCGCCTCACGGCCTGTATTACGCGCCGGACCCTTCCTCGCAGATCGCCTGCTCGATCGGCGGCAACGTCGCCGAAAACGCCGGCGGCGTGCATTGCCTCAAATACGGCCTGACTGTGCACAACCTGCTCAAGGTGGACATCCTCACTGTCGAAGGCGAACACCTGACCCTGGGCAGCGATGCCCTCGACAGCCCCGGCTTCGACCTGCTGGCGCTGTTCACCGGCTCCGAAGGCATGCTTGGCATCGTCACCGAAGTCACCGTCAAGCTCTTGGCCAAGCCCCAGGTCGCGCGGGTGCTGCTGGCCAGCTTCGACAGCGTCGAAAAGGCCGGCGCAGCGGTCGCCGACATCATCGCCGCCGGCATCATCCCGGGCGGCCTGGAGATGATGGACAACCTGGCCATCCGCGCCGCCGAAGACTTCATCCACGCCGGTTACCCGGTGGAGGCGGCGGCGATCCTGCTGTGCGAGCTGGACGGTGTGGAGTCGGACGTGCAGGACGACTGCGAGCGCGTCGCCGCCGTGCTGCGCCAGGCCGGTGCCAGCGAGGTACGCCTGGCCTGCGACGAGGCCGAACGCGTGCGTTTCTGGGCTGGGCGCAAGAACGCCTTTCCCGCGGTGGGGCGCATTTCGCCGGACTACTACTGCATGGACGGCACCATCCCCCGCCGCGAACTGCCTCGGGTGCTCAGGGGCATCGCCGAGCTGTCCCGGGAATACGGGCTGCGGGTGGCCAACGTGTTCCACGCCGGCGATGGCAACATGCACCCGCTGATCCTGTTCGACGCCAACCTGCCCGGCGAACTGGAGCGCGCCGAGGCCATCGGCGGCAAGATCCTGGAGCTGTGCGTGGCGGTCGGCGGCAGCATCACCGGCGAGCATGGCGTCGGGCGCGAAAAGATCAACCAGATGTGCGCCCAGTTCAACGCCGACGAAATCACCCTGTTCCACGCGGTCAAGGCTGCGTTCGATCCCAAAGGCCTGCTCAACCCCGGCAAGAACATCCCCACCCTGCACCGCTGCGCCGAGTTCGGTGCCCTGCACGTACACCAGGGCCAACTGCCCTTCCCTGACCTGGAGCGTTTCTGATGGATGCGGACCGCGACATGAGCCAGGACCTGCTCGACCAGGTCAACCAAGCCCTGACGATGGACACCCCCCTGCGCATCCAGGGCAGCAACAGCAAGGCCATGCTGGGCTGCCCCGTGACCGGCGAAATCCTCGATACCCGAAGCCACCGAGGCATCGTGCGCTACGACCCCACCGAACTGGTGCTCACCGCCCGCGCCGGCACGCCCCTGCGCGAGATCGAAGCGGTGCTGCACGAAGCCGGCCAGATGCTGCCCTGCGAGCCGCCCCACTTGGGCCCGGATGCCACCCTCGGCGGCATGGTCGCCGCGGGGTTGTCCGGGCCACGCCGGCCCTGGGCCGGGGCGGTGCGCGACTACGTGCTCGGCACGCGTGTCATCACCGGCCACGGCAAACTGCTGCGCTTTGGCGGCGAGGTGATGAAGAACGTTGCCGGCTACGATGTCTCACGGCTGATGGCCGCCAGTTTTGGCTGCCTGGGCCTGCTCACCGAGGTGTCGTTGAAGGTGCTGGCGCGACCACGTCAATGCATGGGCCTTCGCCTGGACATGAACACTCACCAAGCATTGGAGGCACTGGCCGAATGGGGTCAGCAACCGCTGCCGATCAGCGCCGCCTGCCACGACGGCGAAGCGCTCTACCTGCGCCTGGAAGGCGGAGAAGGTTCGGTGTTGTCGGCCCGCCAGCGGCTGGGGGGTGAGGCGCTCGAAAGCCGCTTCTGGGAGGACTTGCGCGAACAGCGCCTGGCCTTTTTCGACGACCCGGCGCCGCTGTGGCGACTCTCGGTACCGACCGCCACGGGCCCACTCGCGTTGCCCGGCAGGCAATTGATCGACTGGGGCGGCGCCCAGCGCTGGTTGAAGTCTTCGGCCGCGCCGGCGCAGCTACGTGCGCAACTGGCCCAGGTCGGCGGCCATGCCACGGCGTACACGCCGGGCGATGACAGCATGCCGCCGCTGCCTGCCGCACTGATGCGCTATCACCGCGCCCTCAAGCAGCAACTCGATCCCCAGGGCATCTTCAACCCTGGTCGCCTGTACCCGCACCTGTGAGGCCGCCATGCAAACCAACCTGAGCGAGGCCGCCAAGGCCCTGCCACGCGGCGAAGAGGCCGAACGCATTCTGCGCAGTTGCGTACATTGCGGCTTTTGCACCGCCACCTGCCCCACCTATCAACTGCTCGGTGATGAACTCGATGGCCCGCGCGGACGCATCTACCTGATCAAGCAGGTGCTCGAAGGCGCGCCGGCCAGCGCCAGCACCCAGTTGCACCTGGACCGCTGCCTGAGCTGTCGCAATTGCGAGACCACCTGCCCATCGGGTGTCAAATACCACGACCTGCTGGACATCGGTCGCCCCGTGGTCGAACAACAGGTCCCGCGCCCGCTGGGTGAGCGCCTGTTGCGCCAGGGCTTGCGCGCCGTGGTGCCCCATCCTGTGCTGTTCAAGGCCCTGACCCGTACAGGCCAGGCCCTGCGCCCGCTTTTGCCCGGTGTGCTCAAAGCCAAGCTGCCCGCACGAATCGCTGCCCCCGGCCAACGCCCGGCACCCCGCCATGCCCGTCGCGTGTTGCTGCTCGAAGGGTGCGTGCAGCCGGCCCTCTCGCCCAACACCAATGCCGCGGCCGCACGCGTGCTGGACCGCCTGGGGATCAGTGTGGAACCGGTGGCTGCGGCCGGCTGTTGTGGCGCGGTCGACTACCACCTCAACGCCCAAGAGCACGGCCTGGCCAGGGCACGACGCAACATCGATGCCTGGTGGCCTGCCATCGAGGCCGGCGCCGAAGCCATCGTGCAGACCGCCAGTGGTTGCGGTGCCTTCGTGCGCGACTACGGCCACTTGCTGGCAAACGATCCGCACTACGCCGCCAAGGCCGCCCGGGTCAGCGCCCTGGCCCGGGACCTGGTAGAGGTGCTACAGGCCGAGCCCGTCGAGCAACTGGGCCTGTGTGCCGAGCAGCGCCTGGCCTTCCACTGCCCCTGCACCCTGCAGCACGCCCTCAAGCTCGGCGGCGCGGTGGAACGGCTGCTGACTCGCCTGGGCTTTACCCTCACCCCCGTGCCGGACGGCCACCTATGCTGCGGCTCGGCCGGAACCTACTCGCTGACCCAACCTGCGCTGTCGCGCCGCTTGCGGGATGATCGCCTCACGGCACTGGAAAGCGGTAACCCTCAGCTCATCGCCACCGCCAACATCGGTTGCCAGGCGCACCTGGACAGCGCCGGACGCACGCCGGTGCGGCACTGGATCGAGATCGTCGACGCGGCCCTGACGGACACCTAGCCACGCGGGTATGTTCCCACAGGGTTGGCGGTGCCCTTTGCTGGAGCAGGTTTACCCGCGAAGGACTGCCCTGCAGCCCGCGCGCCCTTGCAGCCAGCCCCACAAACCCCGAAGCTTGCCCACTCACCACCCCGGACAGCCCCATGGAACTGCACATCCGCCTGCAAGGCCGCAAAGGCCTGGCCGACCAGCTCTACCAGCAACTGCGCGCCAGCATCGACAGCGGTCACCTGGCCGCCGGCACCCAACTGCCCCCTACTCGCCTGCTCGCCGAACAACTGGGCGTGTCCCGCAAGACCGTCGCCGAAGCTTACTCACGCCTGACCTACGACAACCTGCTCAGCGGCGTGGTCGGTCGCGGCACCTTCGTGACACCGCAACACCCCTTGCAAGCCATCCCGGTCCAGGCCGTCCCTCTGGCCGCCGCCGCGTCCGTGGCGCGCTGGCAGCAACGGGCCACGGTGCTCTCCCGGCCAGCCCTCGAAACCCCATCGCGCTACGACTTCGTCGGTGGCGCATCGAGCAAGACGCAGTTCCCGTTCGACCAGTGGCGCAGTTGCCTTCAATACGCCCTGCGCCGCAGCCAGCGCCACACCCAACGCCAGTTCGACGCTCAAGGCCTGCCAGAACTTCGCGAATCCATCGCCCACCACATCGCCTTCGCCCGTGGTGTGCATTGCAGCGCGGCGGACGTGATGGTGTGCAACGGCGCCCAGCAAGCGCTGGACCTGATCGCCCGGGTGCTGATCGAACCCGGCTGCCAGGTGGCCATGGAAGACCCCGGCTATCCGCCCGCGCGCCAGCTGTTTCTGGCGCTGGGCGCGCGCCTGCAATCGGTGCCGGTGGATGACGAGGGGATGTGTGTCGAGCAGATCGCCGACGGCACGCGGCTGATCTACGTGACCCCGTCCCATCAGTTCCCCCTCGGCATGCCGATGAGCGAACGCCGGCGCACCGCCCTGCTGGCGCGGGCCGCCGAATTGGGGGCATTGATCATCGAGGACGACTACGACTGCGAGTTCCGCTACCAGGGGCCGGGCAGCGATGCCCTGCAGCGACTGGACCGCCATGGGCTGGTGGCCTACGTGGGCACCTTTTCCAAGACATTGCTATCCGAACTGCGCCTGGGTTACGCCGTGCTGCCTGCGAGCGTGCTACGCGCGGCGTGCGTGGCCAAGCACCTGACCGACTGGCACAGCCCGAGCCTGCAGCAATGGGCGCTGGCGCGCTTCATCAGTGAAGGTCACCTGAACAAGCACATCCGCCGTTGCCATGAGGTGTACAGCGCCCGCCGGGAACGAATCCTGGCCCGCCTGGGCGACGACTTGGCGCCCTGGCTGACGGCCGTACCGGCCAACGCCGGCTTTCACTTGAGCGCCCTGGCCAGCCCCGAGGTGGATGTGGACTTGCTGGTGAGCCTGGCGCGCAAGGTAGAGGTCGGCCTGTATTCGCTGGCCCCGTTCTTCAGCGAGGCCCCGGTACGTCCGGGGCTGTTGCTGGGCTTCGGGGCCATCGAGTTGCTGGACATCGACACCGCGCTGGACCGCGTGCGCGATACCCTGCAAGGCCTCAGTTGACCGCTGCCTGGGCCGGTTGACCGGGGCGAGCGATGGCGGCGCCATAGCCGTGCGGGGCGAAGCGCGCCGTGACCAGCAGCATCGCTACCACGGTGATGGTGAGCAAGGTCCAGGAGGCCTGGAAATCGCCACTGATATCGCGCAACCACCCCGTCAGGTAGGGAATGATCCCGGTGATGATGAATCCGATGCCCTGCACGAACGCGGCCAGGCTGCCGGCTTGAGCGGGGTCCTTGCGCAGATGTTCCAAAGTCAGGGTCAGGCTCAGGCTGAAGCACGCGCCCAGGCCCAGGCCGATCATCGCCACCCACACGCCCATGGCCAAGGTCGGTGCCAGCAGCAGGCCAAGAAAGCCCCCCAACTGAATCGACAGTGCCAGCCACAAACCCGGGCGACGGTCCGCCAGGCTGCGCAGCAACAGCGGCAGCCCCAAGGCGCCAGTGACCTGGAAGATCGTCATCAGGCCGACCAGCTCACCACCACCCTGTGCGGTACCGCCGTGCTCGATGTGGTAGGCCGGCAACCACGCCACCATGCTGGTGTAGCCGCCATTGATCAGCCCGAAGTAGCTGGCCAGCAGCCAAGCCCGGCGGTTGCCGAACCAATGCCCGCCCCCGCCACCGGCGAGTTTCGGCGTGTTGTGCCGTGGTCGCAGCACCAGCCAAGCCAATACCGCCAGCACCGCCGGGAGCGCCCAGACGCCCAGGCCAACCTGCCAGCGCCCGGTCACGGCACTGATCGACGGGCCAAGCACGGCCGCCAAGCCTCCGCCGCTCATCAACGCCGCCGAATACAGGCCCATGGTGGTCGCCAGGCGCGTGGGGAACCAGCGATTGACCAGCCCAGGCATCATGCCCTGGACCACAGCCACGCCGAGCCCGGCCAGCACGGCACTGGCGATCAGCGCCCAGGCGCTGTTCAGTTGCAGACGCCATAGGCACGCCAGGGCGATTGCCGCAAGGCCCATGAGCATGCCGCCATGCTCGCTCAACCAACGGCGCAGCCAGGGTTGCAGCAACGGGATCAGGCCCATGCACAGCACCGGCAAGGCGGTCAGCAGCGCAGCCTGCTGGTAGCCCAGGCCGGTGCTCGCGCGCATGGGTTCGAGCAGCGGCCCGATACTGGTGAGGATCGGCCGCAGGTTCAGTGCCAACAACAGCACCAGCAATAGGTTCAGTGCGCCTCTCATCCCTGGTGCACCTGCTTCCATTGAAGGTACAGGTCGGCCTCGCCGGCGGGTTTGAGTGGCCGCAGAGGCAGGCTCTGCTGCTGGGGTGGGCGGGCCATCTGGGCGTACACCGCTGCGGTGGACAGCCCATAGGGCTCGCCCTCGTCGTTGTCATAGGCGAACCAGGCGCGCTCGATGCCGCACAGGTGCATGGCGGCCAGGCACATCGGGCACGGATGGCCACTGGCGTAGATCTCGGCGCCGTCCAGACGCGCCTGCCCCAGGGCCTGGGCCGCTTTGCGGATCGCCTGCATTTCCGCGTGGGTGGTCGGGTCCTGGGTGCTGTGGATTTCATTGACGGCACGCGCCAGGACTTTCCCCTGATACACCAGCACGGCGCCGAATGGCCGGCCACCGGCCTGGATATTGGCGCGGGCCAGGTCGAGGGCTTCGCGCATGAAACGTTCATCGGACATCGTAGGAAATCTCTTGGTGCAAGACCGTCTCATTATCGCGGCTGGGCGGCGCCAGCAAAAATGAAGAGATTGGATGCAGGTCAGTGGCCCCCTGAATAGCTCATTGGCCTCCTGGCAAAGCACAGGATTGGCTATCGAGCCCTTCGTGCCCTAGCGCTAACGTATGACCAAGGCCAGGCGCTGCCTCAGCGCCGGCAAACGTGATCCCACCCTTACACTGGAGTCCGCCATGCACGAACGTATCGAATGGGCCAAGCACGCCCCGCAAGCCTACAAAGCCATGATCGGCCTGGAGCAGGCCCTCGCCAACAGCGGCCTGGAAAACTCCCTGCTCGAACTGGTACGCCTGCGCGCCTCGCAGATCAACGGCTGCGCCTATTGCGTCAACATGCACGCCAACGATGCGCGCAAGGCCGGCGAGACCGAGGCCCGCCTGCAGACCCTCTGCGCCTGGCAGGAAACGCGCTATTTCACCCCACGCGAACGGGCCGCCCTGGCCTGGCTGGAATGCCTCACCCGCCTGCCCGAGCGCGGCGCGCCGCAGCCGGAGTACGAAGCCCTGCTGGAACACTTCGAGCCCGCCGAAGTCGCCAACCTGACCCTGGCCATCGCCACCATCAATGCCTGGAACCGCTTCGGCGTAGGCTTTGCCATGATCCCGGCCTGACACCCTGCCCTGAAAACAGCCACGACAAACAACGTTCGCACCGACTGAAAGCATGGATGTGTACCCCTAGCATCGATCACCCGATCAATAGCCCTCAGGTACCTTTCCATGCCCGCAACCCGATCCACCCGCATCGTCGGGCGTCTGCTCGGTGCGACGTTGCTTGCCAGCGCCACCCTGCATGCCGCCCCCCTGACACGCGACAACGGCGCCCCGGTTGGCGACAACCAGCATTCGCAGACCGCCGGCGCAAACGGCCCGGTGCTGCTCCAGGATGTGCAGCTCATCCAGAAGCTGCAACGTTTCGACCGCGAACGTATTCCTGAACGCGTCGTCCATGCCCGTGGCACGGGTGCCCATGGTGAGTTCACCGCGTTCGAAGACCTCTCCACGCTGACCCAGGCCCGGCTGTTCACGCCGGGTGAAAAGACGCCCGTATTCGTGCGTTTTTCCTCGGTGGTTCATGGCCTGCACTCACCGGAAACCCTGCGCGACCCTCGCGGCTTCGCCACCCGCTTCTACACCAGCACCGGCAACTGGGACCTGGTTGGCAACAACTTCCCGACCTTCTTCATCCGCGATGCGATCAAGTTCCCCGACATGGTCCACGCCTTCAAACCCGATCCACGCACCAACCTGGCCAACGACGCCCGGCGCTTCGACTTGTTCTCGCACATGCCCGAGGCCACACGCACCCTCACCCTGCTCTACTCCAACGAGGGCACCCCCAAGAGCTACCGACACATGGACGGCAACAGCGTACATGCCTACAAGTTCGTCAATGCCCAGGGTGACGTAACCTATGTGAAGTTCCACTGGAAGAGCCTGCAAGGCCGCGAGAACCTCACGCCCAAGGAGGTCGAGCGTATCCAGGGCCAGGACTTCAACCACATGACCCACGACCTCGTAACCGCCATTAGCGGTGGCGAGTTCCCCAAATGGGACCTGTACATCCAGACGCTCGAGCCCGAACAGCTGGCAGCCTTCGACTTCAATCCGCTGGACCCGACCAAGATCTGGCCAGATGTGCCACAGCGCCGTGTCGGCCAGATGGTGCTCAACCGCAACGTAAACAACTTCTTCCAGGAAACCGAGCAGGTGGCCCTGGCCCCATCCAACCTGATCCCAGGCATCGAGCCTTCCGAGGATCGCCTGCTTCAAGGACGCCTGTTCTCCTACGCCGACACCCAGATGTACCGGGTCGGCGCCAATGCCGGCCGCCTGCCGATCAACCAGCCACGGGCCGCGGTGAACAACGGCAACCAGGACGGAGCCCACGACAACGGCCGCACCCGAGGCATGGTCAACTACGCGCCCAGCCGCCTGCAGCCGCGCACCAGCACCGAGTCGGCGCGCTACAGCCAGCTGCCCCTGGCTGGCAGCACCCAGCAACGCGGCATCACGCGGGAGCAGAATTTCAAGCAGGCCGGTGAGCTGTACCGGTCCTACAGCAAGCAGGAGCAGCGCGACCTGGTGAACAGTTTCGGCCAGTCCCTGGCGGGGGCCGATGACGACAGCAAGCACATCATCCTGTCGTTCCTCTACAAGGCCGACCCCGACTATGGCAAGCGCGTTGCCAAGGTCGCCAAGGGTGACCTCACCCGGGTCAAGGCACTGGCACGGGAGCTGCGCGACTGACAGCGCCTAGCGGGTGCGATCGGCCAATCGCGCCCGATAGCTGCCGGGACTGTAACCGGTCCATTTCTTGAAAGCGCGGTGGAAGGCGCTGGGCTCCTGGAAGCCGGTCTGCTCGGCGATTTCGGCGATGCTCAGTACACCTTCGCGCAAACGTTCGAACGCCATGGCACGGCGCACTTCATCCTTGATCTGCTGGTAGGAGCGCCCTTCGCGCTCCAGCTGCCGGCGAAAGGTGCTGGCGCTGATGCCCTGCTGCTCGGCCATGGCCTGGAGGGTCGGCCATTGGCCGTAGCGCCGGACACGCAGATGTCGATAGACCACCGCTGCCAGGCCGTTCTGATTGCGAAAGCGAATCACCAGCCCCTGGGGCGCACTGCGCAGGAAGGTCTTGAGCGCCGCCAGGTCCTGCACCACCGGCAAGCGCAGGTAGGCGCTGTCGAACTCCACTTCCGTACGCCCACTGCCCAGCCGCAGGTCCGGGCCCCACAACAAGGTGTCGTCCTCTTGGGCCGGGCGCGCCACGGCCAGTTCGGTGCGGTCGATAGCGATGCGCCGCCCGGCCAGCCAGCACAGCAATCCGACCACCAGCACCAGGTAGGTCTCCTCGGCATAGACCCGCGTCAACGGATCGGTGATGCTCGATTGCACGCTGATCACCACCCGCCCGCCGCGCACCGAAAACGTACCGCGCACATCGCGCAGGAACAGCGCGAAATTGCCCAGGTATTGGCGCAAGGCCTTTTCCAGGGTGGGCTCCTGGATCAGCCCCCGGCAGATCAGGGCGAAGCTGCCCAAGGGCATGCCATGGCTGTCGAGGTGGAAGAACTCATCGTCCAGCACATGGATCATCTGCAGCCAGAGTTGGGCGAATGCCTTGGCCGGCACCCTGGCCTGGGGCTGCTCGAGCAGTGCCGGGTCGATCCCCACGCCGCGCAGGTAGGCATCGCGCTCGGCGGGGCGCTCGCGCAAGGCATGGAGCATGGCGTTGAGAAAGTACACCGCGACCGAATCGCTATCGCGCATGGCTGGTTTTCACTGTCTATGCTGGGTGGCAAAAAATGCCAGGTTTACTGAACAGATCCGGCATAGGCCAAGCCTGGGCGGTTGCCTAGACTCGACCCATTCCGGGAACACCGGCCATTCTCGCAGAGCCTGTGCCGGTCCCGCCATGCCTTCGCAATCGGAGCCTTCCATGAGCAACGCAGAAATCTACGTCGTCAGTGCAGTCCGTTCGGCCATCGGTGGTTTCGGTGGGTCTCTCAAGGACCTGCCACTGGCCGACCTGGCCAGTGCCATCACCCGCGCCGCCATCGAGCGCTCGGGCGTCGCCGCCAGCGATATCGGCCATGTGGTCATGGGTACCGTGATCCCCACCGAGCCGCGCGATGCCTACCTGAGCCGCGTCGCCTCGATGAACGCGGGCGTGCCCAAGGAAACCCCAGCCTTCAACGTCAACCGTCTGTGCGGCTCGGGCCTGCAGGCCATCGTCTCGGCCGCCCAGACCCTGCTGCTGGGCGACACCGATGTGGCCCTGGCCGCTGGCGCCGAATCCATGAGCCGTGGCCCCTACCTGCTGCCGCAAGCCCGTTGGGGCGCGCGCATGGGTGACCTGCAGGGCATCGACTACACCGTCGGCGTGCTGCAAGACCCCTTCGAGCACTTCCACATGGGCATCACCGCCGAGAACGTCGCCGCCCAGCATGGCATCACGCGCGAAATGCAGGATGAACTGGCCCTGACCAGTCAGCGCCGCGCCGCCCGCGCCATCGCCGAAGGTCGCTTCGACAGCCAGATCGTCCCGATCGAGCTGAAAACCCGCAAAGGCAGCGTGCAGTTCGCCACCGACGAGCACGTGCGTGGCGAAGTGACCGCCGAGCAACTGGCAGGCATGAAGCCGGTGTTCAAGAAAGACGGTAGCGTCACCGCCGGCAACGCCAGTGGCATCAACGACGGTGCCGCCGGCCTGGTCCTGGCCACTGGCGATGCGGTTCGCCGCCTGGGTCTGAAGCCTCTGGCACGCCTGGTGGCCTATGCCCACGCCGGCGTCGAGCCGGAGCTGATGGGCCTGGGCCCGATCCCGGCCACGCGCAAGGTGCTGGAAAAAGCCGGCCTGAGCATCAGCGACCTGGACGTGATCGAGTCCAACGAAGCCTTCGCCGCCCAGGCCTGCGCCGTGGCCCGCGCGCTGGACTTCGATCCAGAGAAGGTCAACCCCAATGGTTCGGGCATCTCCCTCGGCCACCCAGTCGGCGCCACCGGGGCGATCATCGCCACCAAGGCCATCCATGAACTGCAACGCACCCAGGGCCGCTATGCCCTGGCCACCATGTGCATCGGCGGCGGCCAAGGCATCGCCGTTGTCTTCGAGCGCGTCTGAGGAGCCTGAACGTGAGCATTCAACACATCGCCGTGATCGGCGCCGGCACCATGGGCAACGGTATTGCCCAGGTGTGCGCGGTGGCCGGCTACCACGTCCTGCTGATCGACGTCTCGCAGGCGGCGCTGGAGCGTGGCGTGGCCACCCTGGGCAAGAACCTGGAGCGCCAGGTCAACAAAGGCACCCTGGAAGCCGACAAGGCCGAGGCGGCCAAGACCCGCATCCGCACCAGCACCGACTACGCCGACCTGGGCAGCGCGCAACTGGTGATCGAAGCGGCCACCGAGAACCTGGAACTCAAGCAGCGCATCCTCAAGCAGGTGGCGGCCAACGTCGCCAGCGACTGCCTGATCGCCACCAACACCTCGTCGCTGTCGGTCACCGCGCTGGCTGCCAGCATCGAGCACCCTGAGCGCTTCATCGGCGTGCACTTCTTCAACCCGGTGCCAATGATGGCCCTGGTGGAGATCATCCGCGGCCTGCAAACCAGCGACAGCACCTATGCCCAGGCCCTGGTGGTCACCGAAAAACTGGGCAAGACGCCGATCACCGCCGGCAACCGCCCGGGCTTTGTGGTCAACCGCATCCTGGTGCCGATGATCAACGAGGCGATCTTCGTCCGTCAGGAGGGCCTGGCCAGTGCCGAAGACATCGACACCGGCATGCGCCTGGGCTGCAACCAGCCGATCGGCCCCTTGGCCCTGGCCGACCTGATCGGCCTGGACACCTTGCTGGCGATCATGGAGGCCTTCCACGAGGGCTTCAACGACAGCAAGTACCGCCCTGCCCCGCTGCTCAAGGAAATGGTCGCCGCCGGCTACCTGGGCCGTAAGAGCGGTCGCGGTTTCTTCACCTACTGATCGGGAGCGAGCGCCATGCCAGTCACTGCCGCCCTACGCTGTGCGAACTTCGAAGAGCGCCGCGAAAAGGCCATGGCGCTCTTTGCCGAAAAAGGCTTTGGACAGGTCAGCATGCGCGAGCTGGCGGCGCATGTGGGCCTGACCGCCGGTTCGCTGTACCATCATTTCCCCAGCAAGCAGGATCTGCTGTACGACTTGATCGAGGAGCTCTACGAAGAGCTGCAGGCGACCCTCGACCAAGGCCGGCGCGCCCTCGCTCGCGGCCAGGCGGTGCTGCCTTGTTTGATTGCCGCACATTGGCAATTGCACGAGGAGCGCCCCCTGCAGTTTCGTCTGGCCGAGCGGGATTTCTGCTGTTTGAGCGAAGACCAGCAAGCCCGTCTGGCCAGTGCGCGGGCACGCTACGAGAAGGGCCTGCTGCACCTGATCGCGCCACAGGCCCGGCTGCAAGGCCAAGCCTTGGCGGCCACCGGGCATGTGGTGGCCACCTTGCTCAACCAGTTGCCCGGTCTGCTGCGCGGGCGTGGGCTGGACAGCGATCAAGGGCTGGCCCTGATGCAGAGCCTGTTGCTCGGCGCGCTGGAGCGTACGTTAGGTTAGTCCAGTTCGACAGGCAGCGGGGCGTGCCAGGCAGGTGTCACCCGCCGCATTGCCTCCTTGGTCACCGCCTGTTGCTGAGTGAACCACCATTGCTTGGCCTGCTCATGAAGTGCCTCAAGCTGCTGCGTATCCCCGCCAAGACGGGTCAATTCCTGCTCCTGTTTGCGGAACTCTCGCGGCAACTTGAGTCTGGACCCATAGGCGTGCTCCAGGTACTTGGACCAGAAAGGAAGGCGCAGCAGCCACAGTGAGATCGTCTCTTCATCCTGGCCCGCCAGAATGGTTCTGCGAGCATTCTCGACCCCTGCTTCGATGTTTCCTACCGCCCGTGTGAACCGTATGCGGCTGCGGTGCCCGGGGAGTTTCAGGTCGTCGTACAAGCGAACCCGAAAGGCGAGCACCACCTCGACCTCATCCACAGCGCCGGGCATGCTTTTGGCAAATTGCTTGGCGAAATCCTGCAAGGCGTTTTGCCGCCAAAGCTGCCCGCCCAAGTGCAGCAGCCCAGCTTCTGGATCGATCTCGTACTCGCCGTGCTCGGCATCCCACGCCAGCTTCCAGATCTCCAGGTCGACGAAACGCAACAGGGCATTGTCACCACAGTTGGGTTCTTGGGCCATTGCCAAAACGTGTGCACACAGCGATTCGTCTTCCTCCATGTCATGGAGCATGTCGAAAATGCGGTAAGCCAGATCACGCGCGGTGTCGTCGTGGGCAAAATCCTCGGACTGCACCAGCCGTTCCAGCACCAGAACGAATTCCCTGGACTCCGGATCGCTCACCAGAAAATGCCAGCTCTGCGCCATTTTGTCCCGATCCTTGGCATCGATGCGGTCCAGCCACAGCAAGCGCGCCGGAACCTCGCCATCATCGGGCCGATACCAGCTGCGAACCTGGGTCACCGACAGGTTCAGGTCCTTGCTTTCAAACCGCACCCTGCCTTTGTCCCACAGCGGCGAATCGCTAAAACCTGCAGGCAGCGCCTTGAGGTTATTGCCTATCATGTCCAGTTCGTACAATTTCTGATGCGACTCCACACCTTCGGGCATCAAGACCAGCTTGTCGTCACGCAGTATCAGCGTCCTCAACCTCGGCATCCCCGTGACGGAAAATGGGAGCTGCAGTGGGTTGCGCGACAAGTTCAGGTATTGCAATGCCGTGCACCCGTTGATCAGATCCACTTGCTCGGCATCCAGGTGAATCTTGTTATCGGACAGATCAAGAATTCGCAGACGCTCCCGCAGCCCCGTCATGGCTGGAAACCGGGTTAGTTTGCAATGGCTGATTTCCACCGACATCAGATTCGGAAAAGCTTTCAGGAACCCGTCGGGAAGGTGTTTGAGCGCCATCGAGCGAAAGTCGATTGCAGTGACGTGTGGAAAACTGATCGGCTCGGGCAGGTCTGGTAGCTTGGACACACTCAGCCCCCGCGGGAAAACTTGTAGCGCGACTGATCCTCTAACGGCTTGGGCTGTTCGGGTATCAATTGACGCCAGCATCGGATCAGTTCCTTACGCAGCAGGTAGCGCGAACCCCGCTCACCCTGCAAGAAACCCTCTCGCTGCCAGGTCGTGAGTGTGCTGCTGAGCAGTTCGTGCTGATCCTCCAGGTCGTTGAGCACGTTCTGTAGATTGCTGCCGCCTTCGCTCATGGTGCGCAGCCATCGTTGAATGTCCTCATCGCTGAAGCTGGGGTACAGGTACCGAAGCTTGGCCACCAGGGAACTGGGGCTGCCAAAACCAAAGAGCCGACGACCGCCGCTCAGCGGGTAGCCGACCCGGCCATCGTCCAGGCGAAACGGCACCAGGAACGAAGGCGTGGGCTGCTCACGCCCCATCAGCTCGGCCAGTTCGTTGCGGCGTGAGGCGACGTGCCTGGCCAGCGCCTGGCGAAGTTTCTGGGCGAACGGCTCACCAATACCCATCGCCTTGCGCTGCGCCTCGGTGAACAGGTCCGCCAGCACGTCGAACAGCTCGCCGGGCTGGTCAAGGGCATCGCCGCGCGCGTCGCGCAATACGAACACGCCGTCCTGGAGGCTGAGATGGATCGTCTCGATGGCCTCGCTTGCTGGCCGAGGCGCCAGCAGCCCGTCCCCCTCGAACAGTACCCAATGCCGCCCTTGGGGCGCACCCGGCAAAGTATCGATCAGCTTGATGACGCCACGGGCCTGGTCGAGCGTCTGCGGTGTGTCGATGAACAGCC
Organism: Pseudomonas sp. PKS; assembly: GCF_051913525.1. NCBI lineage: Bacteria > Pseudomonadati > Pseudomonadota > Gammaproteobacteria > Pseudomonadales > Pseudomonadaceae > Pseudomonas > Pseudomonas sp. PKS. The sequence goes on from NZ_JBEGDO010000016.1 coordinate 106,806, forward strand.
CCTCGAACACCCGCGCCACCCGGATGCGCAGCGCCCGTTGCCGCGCAGCCTGGGCCAGCGACAATGGCACACGCCCGGTCTCGGCCAGCGCATGACGGTCGCCATCGCTCGCGTCGTTCAACAGTTGCTCGGCGGCCAGCCGATGCAAGCTGGGGAAGTCCCGACGCAACGCTTGTACCGAGGCGTCATCGGTCACATTGCCCTTGTCGTAGAGACTCTGCAGCAACAGCCTTCGCTGGTCCCAGACCACCTCGGCCAAGGCCTCGCCTTCCAACCCTTTCGCGCCTGACAGATCCTTCGCTTCGTCGAGCAGCGCCTTGTCCGTCACTTTCAGGCCCGACTGCAGCCGGTCCCTGAGTTCAACGATTCGGTTGGCCAGCACGAAGCGGTTCACCGTATCGGTCAGTTCTGCCTCAGGGGCACTGGCAAAGACATGCACAGCCCGCAGATGGTCCTCTTCCAGACCGTGGGCCAGCAGGGCTTGGTTGATCTGCTGATCGCTCAGGCTGCCGTACGCGGCGCCGAGCCTGCGAAACATGCGTTCGGTGCCGCGCCATTCCGCGGGCCGCTCACTCCACAGCCGCCAGGCGCCGGCACCATTGTGTTCGAGCAATGGCGCATGGTTGTCGTAAGGCTTCAGGTACCAATCCTCGCTGTGCTCGGCTTGGTAGGCCGGGTAGTAATGGCCTTCCATCTCGATCCAGGAATGCTCGCCCAGGCGGTGGACCCCATGCTCATCGACCGTGGCCTGCTCCGGTGGCGCCTCGCTGACGTAAGGCGCCAGGTCCTGGTTCCAGAGTCTTTCGCTGCCATCGTCCAACACCGCCGGCACCAGGCCATCCACCACGATGCTGCGCGTCCACAGCGTCCTGGCCGCCACGACCCCAGCCGTCGTGGCGGCCAGCAATGCCACGTCCTTGCCCACGTTCACCAGATGGTCCAGGGCCGCATTGGTGTCCCCCTCCCGCCAGTCCTTGACCGACTGGAACACCTCGCTGAGCAGTTGCCAGGCCATCACCGCCAGCAACACTGCGCCGACCGCTGGGATGAACAGCCCTGCGAGCCCCAACAGCGCCATCCCTTGCGCATGCCGACGCTCACTCTTGGCCAATGCAGTATCGCCATCGATCCGCGCCACAGGTGTGGCGAACACTGCCGCATCGTCCTTGATCTGCTGGATACGCATCTTCGCCAGGTGCTCGAACAAGGGCGTCGGGTAGACCTTCATGTGCTGGTCCAGCTCCCGCGTGGCCCAGTCGGCCACATCGCCCACGCGCTGTTCGACACTGGCGAAAAATGTGGGGCGGTCACGCTGGAGGACGAAACGCTCGAAAAATCGCCGGTAGTTCTCATCGCGCAGGCGCTTGCCCAGGATCTTCCTGGCAAAGCTTTCCAGGTTCTTGGCGACACACCAGGCACCATTTCCATCCCCAGGGATGTACACCAGCACCCGCTTGCTGCTGTTGAGCAGCAGGCCTTCGTCGATCACGTCGAACACCACGATCTGCTGCAGGTGGCAGTCGAACGCCTTGAGCTGCTTGGCAACGACCGACGCGCCCTCGAGTCGCCCGAGCTTGCCATGGGTATACAAGTCGACCATCAGCTCGAGCTCAGCGTCCCTGAGCACACCCTCGGCGTGGGCCTTGAGGGCGTCCACCAGCAGGTTGGAGCGGTATTGCGCCTGGAGCAAGGCCTTGCAGTCCTGCCCGTCTTGCGCTTGCCCGTTGCCCTGGAGCGCCGCCTCAAGATGGCGCTGATATTGCCCTCCCAGGTCCAGCTCCCGGCAAAACCCTGCAAACACCGACACCGAGGGTGTCGCGACCGCGGCGCCTGGTTCGTCGACCAGCGTGTTACGCGCGTGCTGCCCGCCTTCGGCAGCCTGGGCCTTGCTGAAGTTGGACATTGCTGCGCTGAGCAGTGATACGTCGAAGTAGTCGCTCTGCGGCGTCGGGAAGTGGCTGGTGAAATAACTGTGCTCAGGACTGGTGTAGACATACCACTGACGCAGGAAGTGCTTTTCGGCGTCCAGCGTGGTGTCGAAGCGCGCCTTCAGGGCGGTGTTCAACCGCCTGATGCAGAACCTGTCGAGGCTTTCGATCTTGCTCCAGCACCTGGCCAGTTGCTGACGGCTCTGCAAGCCTTTGACCAGCGCCTCCCTCAGGAGCTCGAAATCAGAGGCCCGGACCTTGCCCATCCAGTCGGGCAGGCGCCTGGCGATCAATTGATCCTGGAACTGCTGCGCAATGGCCATAATGTCCATGGCCGTCGATTGCGCCTTGTCCTTGACGTTACCCATACCGCGAATACCTCACCGAAAAATGAAGCGGTGAGGCTAGAGTGGACCGCCCAGGTGCACGCGTTACATAGTTACGTCTGCCCAGGCAGCGATTACAGGCTCACGCCCAACGCCTGTCGCAATTGATCGGCACGTCCATCGTCGGCCGCGCCGACCAGGGCAAAGTTGTAAGCACCATGGGACCAGTAGCGCGCTTCGAGCTGCCCCTCCGTCCGCTGCCCGCTGGGCATGCGTGTAAAGCGTTCGCTGGGGGAGCGCAGGAACAGGCTGATGCGCTCCCCCTTGTTGTCCTGAAACACCAGCAGCGCCGCCGGGCCCTGCTCGTTGCTCAGCAGCCGGGCCCCCACCGGTTGGAACCCATAGGCACCAAGATCCGGCAACTGCCCGACGCGGTCGAAGTGGCGCTCGAGCCAGGCCTGCAGGTGCTGCGGGTCGCCGGCCTGGACATCCAGCGGGGTCCCCCCTGCGAACAGACGATGCGCCTGCACGGCGTCGGCCATCGGCAGGGTATCGGCCACCAGCGTCGCCTCGCGGGCCTGCCAGCCACCGAACCCACCCACGCCCAGCGCCAGAAGCAGCAGCGCAGCCGATGCCCACTGCCGCTGGCGACGCTGACGCAAGCGCCGCCTCAACTGGCCAAGGTCCAAGTCGGTAGCGGATGTGTTCTGCCCGAAGCCGGCCAGGGCCGCGCGCAGGCGCCGGGCGTCATTGCGCCAGGCCTCCACCCGCGCCGACTCCTGCGGATTGGCTGCCAGCCAGGCATGCACCTGGGCTCTGCGTACCGGGTCGAGCCGGTCATCGACGTAGGCATGCAGCTCATGCTCAGTGGGAATCAACGGGGTCATTTCAGTCTCCGCAAGGTCGGGGGCGTCGGGTCGCCCTCGGTCAGGTCGCGCAGGGCGGCACGGGCACGCGACAGGCGCGACATGACCGTTCCGATGGGGATGCCCAGGGCTTGGGCGGCCTCTTTGTAGCTCAACCCTTCGACGCTCACCAGCAACAGCAGCGCACGCTGTTCGGTGGACAGCCGGGCGAAAGCCGCAAGGTCGGCATGGGCCATGACGATGCGCTCGGTTTCGCCGCCCACCGCTTCCTCCTGGCCACGCCCGAACCAGGCCAGCCAGCGGGCATGCAGGCGCTCGCGGCGCTTGCCGTCGAGAAACAGGCGATAAAGGATGGTGAACAGCCAGGCGCGCAGGCTGTCGGCGTCACGCTGCTGCCCGCTGCGGCGCAAGGCGCGCTCGACAGTGGCCTGGACCAGATCGTCGGCGCTGCCCGACTCACGGCACAGCCACAACGCGAAGCGGCGCAGCCGTTGCAGCAGTTCGCGCCATTGGTGTTCATCCAGGTCATGCATGGTCAGGTCCCGGGCCCTTTGATGGTCAGTCTAAGGGGGCAGACGCGCCGGCACGACATTTATTCCCTCGGCGGGAATAAATCCCTGGCCGGCCCGTCGTACCGGCTCATTCACTGCGTGGAACCTGACCATGACCACTCCTCTGCACTGCCCGGCCAAGGCCTTGCGCCTGACGGCCATCGCCGCGGCCCTGCTGGCCCTGGGCGCCGGCTTCGCCTATGCCGCCGGCTGGATCGGTGCCCCGGCGCTGACACCCCAACGCATCATCGACACCTTCGAAGCCCAAGCCGGCCATTTCCCCGGCTACCGCAAGAACCACGCCAAAGGCCTGTGCGTCAGCGGCTACTTCCAGAGCAGCGGGCTCGCCGAGCCGTTGTCCAGTGCACAGGTGTTCAGCCAGCCCCGCGTGCCAGTCATTGGCCGCTTTGCCATCGGCGGCGCCAACCCGTTCGCCCCGGACACCAGCATCCCGGTACGCAGCCTGGCCCTGCAGTTCAGCACCGATGACGGGCAGATCTGGCGGACCGGCATGAACAATCCGCCTGTGCTGGCGATCGGCACGCCGCAAGCGTTCTACGAGCAGGTCCTGGCCATGGCGCCAGATCCTGCCACCGGCAAGCCCGACCCTGCAAAGATGCAGGCCTTCTTCGCGGCCCACCCCGAAAGCGCAGCTTTCCGCCAATGGGCCGCCACCTACAAACCCAGCGACAGCTTCGCCAGCACCCAATACCACAGCATCAATGCCTTCCTGCTCAAGGATCGCGGCGGCATCAGCCATCCGGTGCGCTGGCAGCTGGAACCGCAAACACCGTTCGCAGCGCTGCCGGCGCAGATCGATGACAAGCAGTTCCTGCAGCACGACCTGCAGCGACGCCTGGCACAAGGCCCGCTGCGCTGGACGCTGCGCCTGGTACTTGCCGAACCCGGCGATCCGGTGGACGACGCCTCTCGCCCCTGGCCTGCCGAGCGGCGCAGCATCGAGGCCGGCACCCTGGTCGTCGAACAGGTCGATGCGCCCGAACAAGGCGCGTGCCGTGACATCAACTTCGACCCGCTGATCCTGCCCAAGGGCATCGAACCCTCCGCCGACCCGATCCTGGCCGCCCGTTCGGCCGCGTACTCGGAGTCTTTCAACCGCCGTAGCCGCGAGTCTCTCGCTACCGGAGCACGCCCATGACCGTCACCGTCTTCCATCCCCTCGCCCGACTGGTGCATTGGCTGATGGCCGTGCTGATCCTGGCGATGCTGTTCATCGGTGTGAGCATGGTGGGCGACTTGTCGCCACGCCATCCGTTGCTGGTCGAGCTGCACAAGGCCACGGGCCTGGCCTTGCTGGTGCTGGTGGTGCTGCGCATCGCCCTGCGCCTGACCCTGCCCCACCCGCCGTTGCCCAGGGACATTCCGCCCGTTCAGCGCCTGGCCGCCGGCGCTTCCCACCTGCTGCTGTATGGCCTGATGCTGGCCATGCCGCTGCTGGGCTGGGCCATGCTCTCGGCCGGCGACTACCCGCGCCCACTGCAACTGCCGGCCATCGCCCCCCATGATCTGCAGCTGTACGCGGTGTTGCGTCGGGCCCACGGCTGGGCCGGCTACCTGTTGTTCGCCACCATCCTGGTGCACCTGGGGGCCGCATTGATGCACGCTTGGGTGCGCCGGGACGGCGTATTGCGTAGCATGTGGCCTGGCCCTGTGCGCCGCAGCGAATGAGCGTTGCTGGGCAGCGTGGTCCCTGACCTCCAACCGACTGGACTGACCATGACCGCTGCAAAGGACCCTGCTGCCCTGATTCCCCCTGCAACCCTGGATCTGCGCCCACTGCTGCTGATCAGCGGCGCGTGCACCCTGTCGATGATGGCGTTCGTGGCATTGATCGGCCCGATCGCCCGCCAGCTGGGCATGGCTACCTGGCAGGCCGGTGCAGCGGTGACCGTGGCAGGGGTGGTCTGGGTAATGCTGGCCCGGCCCTGGGGGCGCGCCGCCGACCGCTATGGCCGCAGACGCATCCTGTTGCTGGGCAGCGCGGGGTTCACGCTTTCATATTGGTCGCTGTGCCTGTTCATCGACGGTGCGCTGCGCTGGATGCCTGGGGCGACCCTGGCCTTCATCGGCCTGATGCTCACCCGCGGCCTGATCGGCGCGTTCTATGCAGCACTACCGGTAGGGGCCAATGCCCTGATCGCCGACCATGTCGAACCCCAACGCCGGGCCCGGGCCATGGCTTCGCTGGGCGCGGCCAACGCCGTCGGCCTGGTCCTGGGGCCGGCCTTGGCCGCCTTGCTGGCTCGCCACAGCCTGAGCATGCCGTTCTATGTCATGTCGCTGTTGCCGGCGAGCGCCTTCTTCGTGCTGCTGTTCAAACTCAAACCACAGCCCTTGGCACATGGCCATGCACCTAGCCCGGTGCGGCTGCGCGATCCACGCCTGCGTCGACCGTTGCTGGTAGCCTTCAGCGCCATGTTCAGCGTGACGGTCTCGCAGATCACCGTGGGCTTCTTTGCCCTCGACCGCCTGCACCTGGCCTCGGTCGAAGCGGCGCAGGCCGCAGGCATCGCCCTCACCTGCGTAGGTGTCGCGCTGATACTGGCCCAGGTATTGCTGCGCAGGCTCGAGTGGCCGCCGCTGAAGATGATCCGCGTGGGCGCCACGGTCTCGGCCTTGGGTTTTGCCAGCGCCGCCCTGGCGAGCACCGCGCCTTGGCTGTGGGGGGCGTTCTTCGTGGCAGCTGCTGGCATGGGGTTTGTCTTCCCGGCGTTTTCGGCACTGGCGGCCAATGCCATGCATGCCACCGAACAAGGCGCCACCGCGGGGTCCATCGGCGCAGCCCAGGGCATGGGCGCGGTGCTTGGGCCGCTGGCCGGCACCCTGGTCTATGCGGTCGATCCATCCCTGCCATTCGCGGCGGTAACCTTGCTGTTGCTACTGGTCGGGCTATGGCCGACACCCGCCGATAAACGTCACTGACAAGCACAGCGCGTTGCTGTCCAGAGTGTGCTTTAATGCGTCGCCCATTATTTTTGACACCTCTCTATCTAACAAGGCGGCTATGGACACGGGGACACGACTCAAACTGGTGCGTGAACGCAACAACCTCTCCCAGCGGGAGCTGGCCCGCCGTAGCGGCCTGACCAACTCGACGATCTCGCAGATCGAGCAGAATCGCGTCAGCCCGTCGGTCAGTTCCCTGAAAAAGCTGCTTGAAGGCATCCCCATGTCCCTGGCGGAATTCTTCAGCTTCGACGAGCCGGTGCGCGAAGAGCGCTATGTGTTCCGCGGCGGCGAGCAACCTGACCTGGGCCGCAATGGCCTGCGGATGCTGTTGGTCGGCGCCAGCGTCCCCGGCCGGCAAATGCGCATGCTGCGCGAGCTGTACGCACCGGGCGCCGACTCGGGCGAACCGATCGTGCACTCCGAAGGCGAAGAATGTGGCTTGGTCACCCGTGGCACCATCGAGCTGTGGGTCGATGGCCAGGTGAGTGTCCTTAACGCAGGCGATGGCTACTACATCCCCACCACCCTGCCGCACAGTTTCAAGAACATCGGCCCGGACGAGGCCGAGATCATCAGCGCCAACACCCCGGCCAACTTCTGATCCGCCGTGCTGCCGCCCAACAGCCGAGAAGCCTGCCAGCGCCTGCGTGACGCCGCCCTGGGTATCCATGGGCTGCAGGTGTTGGCCCGCACCCCCGAGGGGCAGGTCGACGTACGTATCGATGGCTGGCAACTGCGCTTGCTGCTGGACGCCGATGGCCTGGCCCAGTGCAGCCATTGCCGCACGCCCGACGGCCAGGAAGCCGGCCTGCAGGACTGGCACCGCTATGGCACCAACCCCACCGATCTGCTGAGTATCTGGGAGCGTGGCCGCATCGAGCAGCTCCTGGCCACGGGAACCTCTGAATGAAACGCGCCAGCCTGATGCTCAGCCTGGCGCTCGCCTTGCCGGCATTCGCCGAAAACACTTGCCCGCCAGGGCAATACCAGGTGTGCCTGATGGGCTGTTTCTGCGCGCCGATCGACCCGGGCCAGGCCGGCCAGGTACTCAAAGATGTCGAACTCATGGCCTCCGGCAGCCTGGCCTTTGCCTTGCGCCAGGCCCGCGACGAAGCCACCACCCAGGGCACCGCGCCGATTCCCCTGCACATCCGCGCCCAGCTCGAGCCCTGGTATGACTTTGCCGTGCTCGATGCCGCGCGTTATCGGGTGGGCGACGAGCAGCAAGTGAGCGCCGCCAATGCGCTGTTGCAAAACCCGGATGTGAACGCGGTGACCCTGATCGACACAATCATCTTCCGCCGCGCCCAGGACGCCGAGGACAACGTCGCGCTCTGGGCCCACGAGCTCAAGCATGTGCAGCAGTACCAGGAGCTGGGCGTGGAGGAATTTGCCCGGCGTTATACACGCAACTACGAGGACCTCGAAGGCCCGGCCTACAAGGTCGAGGCCGAAGTTGCCAAGGCGTTGCGTGAAAAACGCTCGGGGCAGGCGCGTTGAATCTGTGCCCACCCCGAGTTGACTATAGTTTTTTGTCACGCCTTTCAGCAGTGTATTGGTTCTTCGGCTGATACCGCGCCCATCCGGCATTCCCAAAAACTGCTTCATGAGAGATTTTCTTGCCACCACTGTAGAAAATTAGATTAGCCTTGACCTCTGGCAGCTCGCGATGCCGGTACAACCAGCGAAGTTCACTCGCGGTGACACTGGTTCCATTGCCCTCCTCCTTTCGCGCCACCGCACTGATATCATTTTCGATCTCATCCACCACAAAGTGGACAGGCATGCGCCGGTTGATCAATTGAAACTCAAGCCCCGCCTTGCTTGTTCGCCGCCAGATATCACGCCCAACTTCCAGTAGTTTATTAGGATTACCGTTGAGCGCTGCCGCCGCGGCTTGATCCTTTACATTGTATTGTTCGTGGGTTGCCAGAAACCTTTTGAACTGAATGATTCGTTTAGGGTCATTGAAGGTCTTTTGTATCGGTTTGTCTTCGACATAACGTTGCGGCGCTGTGACACTCCAAACGGCATCGGTTATATCATTCTGGATAAGTATGTTGTTCTTTTCTTGAGGCTTCGACCGCTTCAAGGAGGCGGTAAACCTAGCAAATGGCTTTGCACTTCGTCGTGTGAAACCGACCGCCCTGAGTTTTGAAAGCGCGGCCCGACGGGGAGCTTCCAGTCCATATAATATGTGACCCGTCTTGAACACCTCTTCCAATGGCGTGCCATCCTTGACCTCGTTCCCCTCTACCGCGACTCTTCCATCGTCGTCTTTCCAGGCTACTGGATTGTTTCTGGCCATCCGAAAGAGATTGATGCCATCCAAGGCACCCGCCGGGTCGGCGCTAAGCCATCGGCCTACCCACGGCTGGTAGTAGCGGTACCCGTAGTAGTACAGCCCCGTCGCGTCGCGCTCCTTGCCCGAATAGCGCACGGTCTTGTAGCGCGCCTCCACCGCATTGCGGGCTGTCCAGAGGGCGGTGCCGCCATAGGGGTAATACTCTTCCTGGCTGATCAGTTCCCCCATGCCATCGACCTCGAGCGCAGTGCTGCCCAGCAGGTTGTCGTAGCTGTAGCGCAACTGATCGTTGGTGATGTCGGTGGGTTTACCGGCAATCCAGTGCAACACCCGCACCTGCGCGCGCCCCGCCTCACCCACGGTGATGACTTGCAGATCCTCCGTGACCTTGTCGCCACTGGCGGTGCGCCGCAGCTCGAGCCCGGGCAGGTAGAGGACCTGATGTTTCTGCGTACTGCCGGAAGCCTGCTGGGTGCTGCTTTTCAGCACCCGCCGGCTGGCGCTGTCGTAACGGTAGCGTTCGTGATCGTCTGCGCCACCTTCACGCGTGATCGGTGTGACTTGGTCGAGCTCCCCACGTGGTGTCCAGGCCAAGAATTGAGCCGGCCACAGCAGCCGCTGCTGACCATCGGCGTGGAACAGCGCCTCCACTTCGGTCGGATCCTTCGCCAGCGAGCTCAGCACCGCCCGGTTGCTACGTTCGCTCACGGTGATGTCGGTGGTGTAGCTGTTGTTCGTGGCCGGCGCGCTGTGGCGAATCTGGCTCAGGTTGCCTGCCGTGTCGTAGGTGTAGGTGCGGGTGTAGGAGGTGTAGGTGGCGTCATCGAACGCGATGAACGCGGGGTGGGCGCGGCCCTGCCCTTGCCGCCGCGCATCGGCCATCTCCCGCCCGGTGGCGCTAACCAGTTGGTAGAGGCTGTCGTAGGCGTAGGTGTTTTCCGGCACCACCTTCTGGTTGCGCCAGAAGCGTGTGGCTTCGGCGTCGTTGCGCACGCTCACTACATTGCCCACCGGGTCGTAGGCGTAGCGCAGGTCCTGCAGCACCTTCGCCCCACTGCCCTGACGCTCGGTCTTGATGGAGGACAGGCGCTGGGTGTCGGGTTCGTAGCTGTAGGTCGTCACCACCCCGTTGCCGTGTTCCTCGCGCAGCTTCTGCCCAGCGGCGCTATAGCTCAGCGCCTTGACGATCACCTGCTCGGTGCCCCCTTTGAGGGTCAACCAACTGCCCGCGAGTTGGCCAGCCACGTCGTAGCTCAGGCGTTGCCTGTGGCCTGCGGCATCCTCGGTGCTCAGCACGGCCCCGGTGGCATCGGGGGTGGTCTGGGTGATGTGGGCGTCGGGCTCCAGCCCTGCGTCGCCCTGGTCCTGCCAATCGACGACGGTGTCAGGGTTGTCCGCGTCCTTGAGCAGTTGCCGGGCCACCGAGAGCGGCACGCCGGTCAGGGCCACGCTGCGGGTGTGCTCAAGCCCGGCCGTGTCGTAGTGGCGGATGCACTGGCCGGCGAGGTTGTGTGCCTGGGCCTCTGGCGTCGGATCGGCCCAGACAAAGCGTTCGATGACGCGCGCCGGCGCACCGGCCACCTGCTCCGTCACGCACAGTGGGCGGCCCGGCAGCGAGGCGGCCTCGTACTGCCAGGTGCGGGTCACGGGTGGGTCGGGCTGGTCGGCGCTGATGTTGTGCAGCGTCAGGCATGGCCTACCGGCGACATCGCTCAGGGCCAAGGACGTACCCGCATCGACGCTGCAGGTGCGCAGGACCTCGCCGGCGAGGCTCGTCAGGTAGGTGAAGTTGACCCACCCCGCCTCGTGCAGGCGCGGGTCGGTGCTCTGGGCCAGGAAGCCCCGGGCATCGTGGCGATGGTAGGTGATGCGCATGTCCGTCACCGCGGGGGCATCGGGATGGCGGTGGAAGGCGATCTCTCTTACGGGCCGGTCGCGGTTATCCCGTACCGTGACCATCGGGGTCTGGCTGAACGATGACGTGCTCATGGCTGCTCCTTTGTCGAATGCCTCGACCATCCGCCATGGGGCAGCGCAACGGTACTCGTACATCCAGCAGTTGTGGAGCCATCTGCCCTGGCCTATTAATGACGCCATCAGCCTTTACAAACTAATAATCCGTTTTTTCTTACAGATCAGGCACAGCAATCTTCGTACTTTTAGTCCCCCTGAAAATACTAACGGACTATTTAATGTGCTCACCCATCAATTACCCAAGTGCCTCCAGATAACACTTAAGTAAACGCCGCTGCTTTGCTGAAGAAGCCGCATACTTAATGCCTATTGCCAACTTCAAGTTTCCGCCCCCGTTTGCGGTGTAAATATGTATTTATGCACGCTTGGAGTGAGCCATAGCGTCCAAGGCTTTTTCGTAGCGAAGTTACGTAACTCTTGCCCACGTGACTCTCATGAAAAACCAACATGTTCACTCTGGTGCCTCCTCAGGCATCCGCTGGATGGCCTGGCTCAACATCAGTATCCAGGCCGCTCTTCCGCTGACCCTGGCCTTGGCCACCCCTTCGGCCCAGGCCGCCCCCACCACTGAACCGGCCAAGCACTCACCCGCGCCCTCTCCGCTTCACACCTTCACCATGGGCGACACCCTGGCCTCGATCGCCACCCAATACGCCACCACCATCGCCACCCTGCGCACCCTCAACCCCGGCCGCGACCTCGACGCCCTCAAGCCGGGCGATCGCTTGTCAGTGCCTTCGGCCGCCGCGCACCCGCTACCGGAGCTGAACTCATCCGACCCGCAGGCCTCCACCGACGCCCAAGACGAACAGGCCCGCAAGCTCGCCGCCATGGCCAGTAGCACCGGCAGCTTCCTCAGCAACAACCCCGACAGCGACGCCGCTGCCTCCATAG